>NZ_VPBF01000070.1:0-4770 GCF_013418865.1 Acinetobacter sp. YH12117 | reverse complement strand
ATACTCACAAGGTACGGAAAGCTTTCAGCAATTTGCTATTCGTATCGCTGACATGCTTTTAGAGCCTGAAAAGTTCAGAGAGCTTTATCCATGTTTAGAAAAAGCAGGGTTTCAAGCATGATGAAATTAACCAACCTATTAGAAGAATTTCACGGCACACAAGCTGAATACCTCGATATCGTAAATTATGAAATTGCGAGGGAAAATATATGCAGTTATATCTTCCTATTATCCCGAATATCCCAAAATGCCGAACCCACCGAAAAAATGCAGATGGAAAGCAAAATAGAGGACTTAATTTACTATCGGGATAATTTGCAGATCGAAGATAAGGAAAATATCCAAAAGGTCTTAAATGAGCTAATTCCAGAGTATAAAGCCGAACAAGAAAAACAAAGAGCTAAGAAAAATTAGGCTTTCTTTTTAGCTTTACTTTTTTGCTTTGGCTTAACAATAAATTGCTCTCCCAAAGCCTTGCCTTGTTTAAAAGTGACGATTTTCTTAGCTTCAATTTTAAGTTTTTCGCCAGTTTTAGGATTGTGCCCCATTCTTTCGGCACGCTGTTTTACTTCAAAAGTCCCAAAATCAACCAACCGAACATTTTTATCTTCAACTAGGGCTTCTGTGATTACCTCAAGAACAGAATTTAGAACAATTCTTGCTTCATCTTGGGTAATGTTTAATTTAGGCGCTAATTTGGCAATTAAATCGGCTTTATTCATAATTAATTCTCCTCAATATTTGGTAAGTCAAAAAGCTGTCTATCTCTATTTTCTGTTAAATAGTCGTTGAGTTCAGCGAGTATTTTTTCTTTATTGGCTTCATTCGCATTCATTTTTTTAATCAAGTAAGAACCGAGCAAAATTTTACGCCGAGTATCGTCCTTTCTTTCCTGCTCTTTCTGTTTCGATTTTTCTCTAGCTTCGATAGCCTGTTTACGAGCCTTTAACTGTTTCAGCTTCTCTAACTGGGCTTCGATTTTCTTTTCAAGAGTTTCAGCAGCTTTTGTCATGATTCAGATTTCGGGATATAGAAAACCACTCAAGCATAAGGCCCTATGAATTGAAATTCAAGCGGGCTATATGCTATCGTGTTTTTCATGAAATGCGCACTTACGACTTGGATTTCATCCAAGTCAAAGTTTGCGTAAGGGGATTCCCCTTAACCCCAAAAAACTGCTACGCAATTTTTTAAAAGCAAAAGCATCTCAAGGCGACTGCATGGCAATTTATCATTGTTCCACTAAAACGGTTAACCGAAGTTCGGGAAGAACTGCGGTTGCATCTAGTGCCTATCGTGCAGGTGAAAAACTAGAAGATGAACGCACAGGACTGACCCATGACTTTACGAGAAAAGACGGTGTCGCCCATTCTGAAATTCTGTCTAATTTAGATATTGAAATTGACCGTGGTGAACTTTGGAACTTGGCAGAAAAAACCGAAAACCGCAAAGATGCCCGAACTGCTAGAGAATGGGTGATTGCCCTACCTGATGAATTAGACGCTGATCAACGTAAGGACTTGGCAAAAGACTTTGCCAGGTCCTTAGTTGATCGCTATGGCGTGATCGCAGATTTAGCCATCCATGAACCGAGCAAAGGCGGTAATGATAAGAACCATCATGCCCATATCATGCTCACCACCCGAAAAGCTGAATTAGACCCTGACAACAAGCTCATTCTAACCACCAAAACCGATATTGAACTCAGCAACGCCAAACGAAAAAGCCTTGGTATGGGGACAACCCAAGAAGATATTAAGCAAATTCGAGAAACTTGGGCAGACTTAGCCAACAAAGCATTGGAACGTGCAGGCTATCGAGAAAAAATAGACCACCGCAGCTATGCCGATCAGAACAACGGACTACAAGCCACCATCCATGAAGGCACCAAAGTCACCCAATTACGCAGACAAGGCATAGATACTGAAATTAGCCGTTTTAATGACAACGTCAAACAGCAAAATAGCCAACAGCTTCACCAACAGAAACAGCAAAAAGAAAGCGTTTTACAGCGTGGTTTAAACCGTGTCGATCAAGGTTTTGATCAATGGCAGAAGAATCAAGAAAGCAAACGTCTAGAACTGGAACGCCAAGCGGAAATGAAGCGACAGCAAGAATTAGATAGACAACGAGCCGAGCAAGCACTCCGCAAGGCATCTCAAAAACGAAGTAGAGGCGGAATGTCATTATGAGTAATCAAAATGATCTAGATGACCAGTTATATATTTTATTGGCATCCATGAAAGAATACAGGGAAGCCATAGCAGATGATAACAAGCGATTAGAGACGTTTTACAATAAAGTAGCTAGTGGGATACTAGAACAGAGCAAAAAGACCCTAAATAACGCAAATCAAGATGCTACACGCGCTATTCAAGGTCGTATTCAGGAGTTAGATAAAGCCACCGATAAATTGAACTACAGATTTATTGCCTTGTTGTGTGCAATTTTCCTTAGTCTGGTATTAGTTTTCCTGTCTTTTATATTTTTATTTATTCCAAGTTTTGATGAAATCCAGCAGCGACGAGCAGAAGCAGCTTGGTTAGAACAGAGTTACAACCTAGATATTAAAAATTGTAATGGTAAATCTTGTGTGCGGATCATGAAAAATGACTGTCACGGAACGAATAAGGATTATTGTGTGATTGATCCTAAATAATTACTGATAAATACTTTGCTCGGCTCTTCTCTTAATCTTATTAATAACGGATGTTGCAAAGTGGCTCGACTTTAAAACATGGCAAAAGCCATATTTCAAAGCATCGAGCTAAATTTTAATTAAACACGTTTCAACCCCATGATATGACGCACCATATCGTTAATCTGCTGTTTTGTTTCATCATCTTGAGAACTTAGCCAAGTTCACTCCAAACTGCTATTTATGAAAAGGATTATCAAAATAGTCTTTCAACATTGAAATTATTAAGATCAATATAATTATGAAACAAATAATAATTCCAATGATATAGATATCCATAAGCTTAACCAAACTGGTTTAAATTATTGAATAATGATACTTCGATGTAATTTTTTGTAACAGGGGGTGTAGTAATTTTATTTTTAAATTTTCCTAAAATTAACATAATACACCTTATACGAAATACGTTATAATTCCACTTAGAAATCAATGCTGTAGTTTCTAGTTTATAGCCCATCTTCCCCAAGGTGGGCTTTTTTTATGATTTTTCACGTTCCACGCCTATTATTTAAGCAATGTTTCACAACTTTGATTAGCTTCATTAAATAATTAAAACCTAGATAATAAGAACCGAGCGAGTGTCTACGAGCGATTGAGCATCATCAAAATTTCACGCTCGCCCTTTCTCTGATTACAAGCTTCCTTTAGATTTTAAACGGTAGATACAGAGCATCCCGAATGGGTGCGAACTTTGGAGCTTTTGCTTTTCAAAAAGTATGAGCGAAGCGAATACATTACCAATGCTTTTGCTTTTAGATTTCACAAACAGGATTAACCAAAAACTGCCCCTCGAAGCGAGGAACGAGCTTCAATAGAGTACGAGCTTTAGCGAGTACCTAGGGCAGTTTTTAGCACTCCCCTCTTTTTAATAATTTTATAATTTTATAATTTTAGACCACTTATTCATATTAATAATCAATGGCTTATATTGCTATATCTATACGTTTATGCAGTCTTATCTATACGTTTATGCAGTCTTATCTATACGTTTATGCAGTCTTATCTATACGTTTATGCAGTATTGCTATACGTATTTAATCTATGTAATATAATTACAACTAAAAAGAATGTATGTATAAGAAATGGCAAATGATTTAGTTGTTAAAAATAATGCGCTGATTGATGCAAGTTATACCTTGAGCTTAGTAGAACAACGCTTAATTGGATTGGCTTTGGTCAAAGCTAATAATCAGCACCAAGAAATTACCAGTGATACAGTTCTGACCATACATGCAGGGGAATATGCTGAACAATTTAAGGTTGATGGTTCAGTAGCTTATCGAGCATTAAAAGAAGCATCAGAACGGTTGTTTTTACGCTATTTCTCATACACCTTATATGGCTTGGAATTTGGTAAGGAATACACTTTTAAACGTCCCAAAAAGCTAAGAGATTGCGATATACCAACCGTTATGAAATCACGATGGGTACAAAAGATCGGTTATACAGAATCAGAGGGTTTATTACACTTCCAACTTACCAGTGATGTTGTCCTATTGGTTGCTAATTCAAAAGAATATTTCACAAGCTATTACTTATCACAAACTACCGACTTTACCAGTACCTACGCTACTCGATTGTTTGAACTCCTAATGAAATGGAAAAATGTCGGACATATTCCATTTATTGAAATAGAACAATTACGAGGGCAATTAGGTGTAGAACCTAAGCAATATAAAATTATTTCTAACTTTAAGTTGCGAGTCCTAGATGTGGCTGTGGAGCAAGTGAATCAACATTCAGACTATACGATTAAATACGAGCAACATAAGCAGGGGCGGACAATTATAGGTTTTTCATTCAAATTTAAGCCTAAAGTAGATAAAATCTCAAAAAAAATAATATCTAAGCAAAATCGTAGTAACCCTGATTTTTTTATAAAATTGAGCGATCCACAACGCCATTTATTTGCAAATAAAATGTCTGAAATGCCCGAAATGAGCAAATACTCACAAGGTACGGAAAGCTTTCAGCAATTTGCTATTCGTATCGCTGACATGCTTTTAGAGCCTGAAAAGTTCAGAGAGCTTTATCCATGTTTAGAAAAAGCAGGGTTTCAAGCATGATGAAAT
>NZ_VPBF01000069.1:0-4937 GCF_013418865.1 Acinetobacter sp. YH12117 | reverse complement strand
AGTGATGGGAGAGAATGTTCAAGAGTGGATTCTAAATGTTCAGATAAAGACATAAAAAAATGAGCGTATTTACATACACTCATTTTTACTACATTTTTCTAATATTTGCTTAACTGACTGGCATTACACCAATAGGTGGGCTTTTTTATGGACAGTGTGACTTAAGCAAATTTTGCTAGTACTGCCAAGAATTCTGCGCTTTGACGCGGGAATTCAGCAATCACGTCATGAATGCGCTGTCCTTCCGGATTGGTGGCATTTACATCACGGCCATCGGCAACAAACTGGGTCAGTAAACGCTCATAGTCTGCTGGGCGCATATGTTTAAATGCATGGTAAAGCACATGGAAATCAGCATTCACACCATTCGGAGGAAGCTGATTCAGGTAGGCAAATACACGCTCATCTGACCATTCTTCATTGAATGTTGCTGGTTGAGACAATGCCATCGCAATCTCCTGGAATAGTTTTTCGAAATGAAAAAAAGGCAAAATATGAGTTCGCAAGAGGCAAAGTGTCTTTGTGCACTTTATCTTGAAGCACAGCTTCTCGTCTTGCGGCTGGGCAAATCCTTAAAGCAATGCTTTAAGTTTGCTATTTCCGCCTCATATTCTGCCTTGATTCAATTTGCTTGACTAATCAAAAATCAGATTATCGCTCTTCAGGCAAATTGATATTCATTTCAAGCATTTCAATGTTGGCTTCAGAACGTACCGACATTTGAATGTGCTGTTCATCGACACCGCGGACATAGCGGTTCACGACCTGCATGATTTCTTTTTTCATCTGGTCAATTTTGTCCTGGCTCAGGCGGCGGCCTAAACCATTTTCAGAAGCAACAATGACTTTTAAACGATCCTTGGCGGTTTGAGCACTTGATGCTTTTTCTTCGCTGCTAAATAATTTACTCCAGAATCCTGCCATAATTACGCTCCAAATAATCGTGCTAACCAGCCTTTAGGTTTAGCAGTAATGTGACGGTATGGACGCTCTTCACCCAAGAAACGTGCCACCAGGTCATCATACGCCTGACCCGCTTCAGTTTCGCTATACAGAATGACTGGCTTACCTTCGTTAGATGCTTGCAGAACGCTTTTACATTCTGGAATTACACCTAAAGTTGGTACACGTAAAATATCTTTTGAAATATCGTCAATGGTGAGCATTTCCTGTTTATCGGCACGTTCCGGATTGAAACGTGTGATACATAAATGCTTACGGATACGTCCTTCGTTTTGTTCTACTTTTTTGGTTTTGCTGTCGAGCATGCCAATAATACGATCCGAGTCACGTACTGAAGAAATTTCAGGGTTGGTCACAATAATCGCTTCATCGGCATGGTACATGGCTAAAATGGCGCCACGCTCAATCCCTGCTGGTGAGTCACAGATAATGTAATCAAACTCTTGAGCAAGCTCATCCATGACACGTGCCACACCTTCATCGGTCAGGGCATCTTTATCACGAGTTTGAGAAGCAGGTAAAATATAAAGGTTTTCAATATCTTTATCGCGAATTAATGCTTGTTGTAAACGCGCTTCATTATTTAAAACATTCACAAAATCATAAACAACGCGACGTTCACAACCCATGATCAAGTCCAGGTTACGCAAACCCACGTCAAAATCGATAACAACAGTTTTGTGGCCACGTAGGGCTAAACCTGTTGCAAAAGATGCACTCGTTGTAGTTTTACCTACGCCACCTTTGCCTGATGTTACGACAACAATTTTCGCCACCGAATCCACTCCTGTTATGGTTTAAATCCCCCTTTTGTGTATGGGGTTTTTTGGTGTTTATTTATACATTAAAATTCCAGAGCTTCAAATACAAGCTCTTGGTTGTCATTTAGGTAAATATGTACCGGTTTTTTCGTTACGTGCGGGGGAATATCGTCCGCCACACAGTAAGTGCCTGCAATAGATACCAATTCTGCTTCTAGGGAATGACAGAAAATTCGTGCTGAACTGTTCCCACCTGCGCCGGCAATGACTCTACCACGAACGCTACCATAAATATGTATATTTCCTGAAGCAATCACTTCCGAACCGCTGTTAATACCAGCTTTCAAGATAATATCGCCCTGGTTCTGGACCAGACATTGACCGGTACGCAGAATTTCATCGTGATAAGAGGTCACATGCGAAATTCGTGCCGCTGCAGCTTCTACCACCGCGGCTTCTGCGGCAGGCGCTTCAGGTTCTGCCGGAGTTTCAATGACCTGTTCCTGGGTGGCTTTGATCTGTTGTAACTGACGATCTTGCGGAATTACCGGGAACTGGATGGCACGCGCCTGTTCCGACAGAATGCCTTCTACCACGGCCAGTGGCTGTACATTCAGATCAATCAGCAGTTGAATCAGGGCAATTAATTCCTGATCTACCGAACTTTCAATCACCGCCGGAATTTGGGGTGGAAACCCTTTTTGTAACATTGGGCTCAATTGCTGGCGGATCGCATCATGATCATCTGTATCTAAGCTAATGCGAATCGCATTGACCATTCTGCCTTTTATCCGTATGTCAGCCATAATGATTCCTTAAGACTTCTGACCTGTTCATTGTTGTCGAAGTAAATGTTGTAAATAGAGCAAATCCTAGAACAATTCGGCCGAATACTCTAGCCGAAGGTTTAAATATTTTTATTGCTGGTTATTCTTTGTCAGTTTCCTGCTCATTCAGGATCTGTTGCCACTTTTTCACTTTCACCTGTTTGCGAATGGCTTCCAGGGTTTCAAATACCGCAGATTCCACCAACGCATCAATATGCGGATTATGTTCAATCTCGATCTGGCTGACTTTGTTGGCAATATGCGCATAGGCCACATTATCTGGCAGGGTGTCATGATGGGCAAAAGGCTGAATCAGCCCTTGGGTAATATTTTCGCCCAAACGTTGGCCAATGCTTTGAATCTGCCGTTCCATACGTCCGCCGACAATTGGCAGCAGGCGCAGTAACTGGGTCAGCTCCGGGGTATCTTCAATGGCCTGACTCACCACCTGACCGACATTTTCGGCAATGCTCTGACGCTGGCTCTGCAATTCTTTACCCAAAGATTGCTGCAAGATGTCGGCCAGTGCTGCGGCCAGCAGTTTGCGGTGCTGCTCGACCAGATCATCAATAAACTGGCGATGACCAGTGCTGCTGCTCAGTTCACGTTGCAGGTTATTGACAATGGTCAGCACAATCCGGCTCGACAGTTCTTCCATCACCAGGTTGTAATAAAAGTTGGCACGTCGGAAGATGCTGTCCGGGATGACCTTGTAGCCATGACTATATAGGTTGTAGCCAATTGCCACGGCACGTAATAAACGCAGAAAACGCAGCTGTGGCAGAATCGACAGCACTTCATACCAGTGTACGAAGGGGAAGAACCACCAGCGGGCATGATGCCGGAAAATAATCGCCAGGCCCCAACGTACCAGCAATTCGATAATCAGGAAGGTGGTAAACCAGCCTTCGGTAATAATGACCCAGGGACGCAGTTCTGTGCGATAAAATTGCAGTACCTCCGGCAATTGAATAAAGTTGAAAAGCCAGTCACCAAAATCACTCATCAAAATGGCATTGGCACTCAGGCAGAACAGGTTGATGAGAATTAACGCCATCATAAAGATGTCGTATACCAGCACTACTTTCCAGCTCCATGAGTCCTTTCTGACAAAGTGAAAGGAAGATTTGATCACCGGCTCTTCGCGTTTCTTCATAATGCTTTTGGTACTCGCTTACTGCTCAGCAAATTTCTGTTTCATTTCATGAATGAGCTGATCTTTCTCTGTCCAGAGTTGATGCACCCAGTCCTGAAAACGTTCCCGATATGCGGCATCTTCTTCATAGTCACCACCCAAGACCCAGTCTGGAATGTCAATTTTGCGCAGATTGACCGCAATACGTGGCACTTCACCCAGCCAGAATTCACCATAACCCGGTGCGCCGTCCGGATACACAATGGTCATATCTACCAGCGCATCAATTTCATTGCCGAGAATATTCAGCGCCAGCGCCAGACCGCCAGCTTTGGGTTTCAGCAGATGCTGATACGGTGATTGTTGCTGATCATGTTTTTCCTGAGTAAAGCGCGTGCCTTCCAGATAGTTGAGCAGGGTAAATGGCTGGCTGAGCAGTTGCTCGCAAGATTTACGCGCTTCCAGCATATCGCGGTCTTTTAGCGCCGGATTTTTGGCAATCTGTTCTTTGGTATGCCGCTTCATCATCGGGAAGCCCAGAATTTTAAAGGCCTGTCCGACAAAAGGAATAAAGATCAGCTCCCATTTGGTAAAGAAACGGGTCAGTGGCATACGGGTTAAACCGAAATACTGGTTGACGGTGGTATCGACCCAGCTCTGGTGGTTACAGGTCATTAAATAACGGCCCTGCATGCTCAGTTCCAGACCATCTTCAATACTGATGTCCCAGTGGGTATTGGGTAATACATGGTCAATCAGCCAGTTGTTGACACTCAGCCAGCTGTTGGTAATCTGGATATTGGTCTGGTCGACCTTGGCCGATTTCTTGAACAATTTGGTCAGGCCCAAAGCCAGTACCGGCGGTCCATGTAAAAAAGTGCTGCCGGTGATCACTGAGCTGACCGTAAGCCCTTTTGTGATTTTTTTTAAGAGCGGTTGCTTATTGGTTTTAGATGACATAAACAGTCCTGAATATAAAAACAACTTATACGAAGTTCCGCCCAATATAATTGTTGTTTTTAAAATAAAAAAGTGTTGAAGTGAAACTGTGTAGGAATTATGGTGAACTTATGCGTAGAACAACATGAGATTATTGCAAATTGTAAATAAAAGTTTATTTATTAAACGCGAATCTCAACTTTCTAAACTCTTGAAATAAAAAGGACATAACACAATTTAGATTTCGACTAAGAAAACTACCTCATGTTATGTCCATTTACGAATTTATCATTTCTGTGTATTTATTCATAG
>NZ_VPBF01000068.1:0-5202 GCF_013418865.1 Acinetobacter sp. YH12117 | reverse complement strand
ACCTATACAGCTACTCTTAACGCTCCGCTTTTGTGAGATTCCCCTGTAGCGGTTTAGCCTTTCGACTATCGCTACGTTGCACCAGTGACACTTATTCCCTCCACATGCAACGCATGCCAATCCCTAAAACGGACACGCAGAAGCAGGCAAAGCTCGATCTATGATGCTTATTTGATGATTTAAAACACGGATTAACGAAGACTTATCATTTTGAGACTTGATCTAAACACTGTTTATTGTGAAAATAGAGTTCAGGTACCAGCCTTTGGTGAAATCATAACGGTCGCCAAACCTTATGATCTTCGTTATTCGATGGGTTAACATCAAATAACTGCGTACCGTAGAATTTACTGGAAAACCCCTCTAAGTTGCAAGGCTTAGGGGGGATTTTCTTTATAATTTACAATTACAAATTTACTTATCCTTATTTAAAGCAAATTTTCGCTTCTTAATCACAGTAATTGACTTTTCTTGTGAAGCTATATTTTGCTGAATAGCTACCTGCTTCATTTTTACTGGTAAAGTAATCTTTTCATCAGATTTGGGGCTAGATTCTTTAGGCTTTGAATCTGTTGGCTTTTGCAAAGTTGCTTCTTTATTTTTAATTTTTATATAAATTTTATGTACGACCGTATTGTGTTCTTTGATCTCCTTATTTTTACTCTTTATTTTTTTATATTGTTCTTTAAAGGGCGTTATAAAATTCTTAACCGTTGATAGCAGTACAGCTTCATCAGAGTGTATATCTGCTAATGTCTTTGGTGTTTCACTTTGTACAAAATCAATAAAATGTAAGGGAAATTTTTCAATAATCTCTGGAGTAGCAAAACTAACAAAATGATATCCGTGATAAGAAATTACAGCGTAATTTGTATCCTGTTTAATCGGATGTTTGATATATCCCTTTACTGTCGCTTCTCCTTGATCCAATAGCTTTTTTAGATAGAAATCCTTGATATGATTCTCTAAAACTCTACTTTTTCTATAAAAATTAATCTTATTGTTAATCTCTTCTCGCTCTTCTATTTCATCAACAATATCTAACTTATGACTAAATTCAACAAATTGAGCATGATGATATTCAGCAAGTTTAGAAGTCCAAATTAAGATTTGTCCAAGATTATCAGGCTTAATAATCTCAATATCGTTGAAATCAAGTTTTTTTATTAGTGCAAGTTCTTCATGCTTGAACTCTTTTCTTTCCAAACTTGAATGTTTCAACATAACAACTTCCTTAACCACGGCGTATCCTTCAAAAATTATAAAGTAAAAGCTCATTTGGTATGAATACCAAATGAGCTTTCTAATTAATCAATCAAACATTAAAACAAAAAAGGGAGGTCATACCTAATTAAGTACGTTTCAATGCCATAATATGGCGAACCATATCGTTAATATGTTGTTTTGTTTCATTATCTTGTGAACCTAACCATGTCACCACATCAGCATCAAAAGCCTTTGCTTGAGCGATGGCGTGACGTTCCTGTAATTTTTTCACAAAACTAGGTTTAACCAATGGGGCATTGGTAGGATCAAAATTTTTATAGCGTTCTAATTCATTTTGCATTGCTGTACCTCCGCTTTTGGTGATGTGATGGTTCAAATGCAGTGATTATTCTCGCAACATCTCCACGTTCAACCCAAACCACTGTTAATAGTCTACCACGATTGCTTAAACCGACTGATATTAGTCGTTGTTCGTCATAGTGTCCTACATCATCAAAAGACATCAATGCAGGATCAAGGAAAATACTACAGACTTCTTCGAACGTAATTTCACGCCCTCTGTAGACTAAATCCATTTTTTGGTCATGCCATTCAAATAACAAGCCGTAATATTCAATCAATGGCATGATTACCCCTTTTCCTCTCGTAGAATTGAAATTAAGTAAGAATTTTCTTTTAGCATAAGAAATATTCTTATTATTTTGGGTCTATGACACAAAAATCGCCATTTTTTCCATATCCGCACTGCTTTTTCATCACTCGGACACACGGTTTAGATTCTCCATCAACTTTACAACTTCCAATATCAAACTGGATGCCTTGCTGTCTCAGGCTCTCGATCTGCGGGATATTGCCTAAAGGTTTGATATAAACACTAAACAGCCAAATGATACCAAGCATCAGAATGGCAAAGATGCCTAGAACAATGGTAATGAGCTTCCATGACAACTGATCACGGGCTGATTCAATTGAATTATTCAAGCGTCCAAGTGCTTTAGCGGTCTTAATAAGCTCCGCTGTACCCTCCTGTAAGCCCGTATTTAGCGATTTTGATACAGTATGGTGGGTCTGCCCAGCAATAGTGCTTTGAATGTGTTCTTTCGTGATTTGAAGCTCTTTAACGGCCTGATTGACGAGGTTCTGCTGTTGTTCTGCAACTGCCATTAGTGCATATAGCTTTTTTTCATCAGGTGTCATCGGCTCATCCCTCTAAACTTCATTGTTTTCTGTTGCTCTCTTTCTAATTTCTGCTGTTGTTTGTACTGTTCCAAAGCAAGCTGTTTAAAGCTGTCAAAATCAGCCTTAAAGCTCTCAATACCCTGTTTAATTTCTTTGTCTGAAATTGGGCTGTTTTTGAGGTCTTTCAGGTCTTGTTTCGGGTCGCCTAAGTCTAGTCGCTCAAGCTCTTTATAGGCTGTACGTGATTGTTGTAGGGCTTCCCTAATTTCAGGGTCTTTGGCTTGGCTTGGTAACAGTTTCTTTTCGGGTTCTTTCTCTATGCCTTGCTCTTTGTAGCTTCGCATATCAATACGGCTATCAATTTGATGTTTTTCTAAATGGCTGTTGCATAAATCCGCCCATCTTTGGCGTAGGTCTTTAATATCAATTTTTCGTTCCTGGTAACTCTTGCCTGTATTGTCTTTTTTAGCTCCGCCACGTTCAGGATTTTTGCTGTTATAGCGTTTGAAATATTGCTCTGGATCTCGTTCGATTCCATCTTGCAGACGTTCATTAAACATGAGATGCACGTGGGGCTGATCGTTGCCGTCCATTGCTTTAGGGTTATGAATCGCAAACTGATATGGATATTTTGAGCCAATCTCGGACTGAATGAACTCCTCAACCAGTTCTAGACGTTGTTTGGCATTCATCTCTCTAGGCAGGGCAATTTCATATTCTCGATAGGTACTGCCATTTTTGCGCTCGTAAAGGTCGGCTGCTTCCCAAAAGGTAATCGGATTATGTTCAGCCCATTTCGGCATATTCCCATAGGCACTATGTTCAAGGTCGGTTTCTGCCTGTTCTTGTTTCAGCTTTTTTTCTTCATCCCGATCAATATATTCGGCATGCGGTGCTGCTTTACCTGCCTTACCGACTTTGACACTTAAACGAGCAATCGCCATTAGGTCTTATCCTGTTCCTTTTTTCGGTTACGTTCTTTTTTAAACGCTCTTTGATCAAGTATCGAAGCCCACATCATAATGATGATAATTAGCGGTGCTGCGATCACGCCAAAACTAATATCTTTGATTTTTCCCAATACCTGTTTTAGTTGCATGCTGTTGCTCCTAGCTTTGGTACTTCTTTTTTTCATTCAATTTTCAATTGAACGAAAAAAAGAAGTTTCAGGGTTTTAGGGATGAAGTCCCTAACGTGCTTAGGTTTCTCAATGAAATTGAGAAACGTCTAAGCGCGCCATCAATTTTTTGATGGAAGTACAGGCGACAATCTCTAGAACGACTTTAACAAAATTGCGTACCTTGGACGTAATTATTTTGTTATCGTTCTTTGAGTATTGAGCCTGTGCTTTTGCGGTATATGAATTAAGGAATTGAATATGAATAATGATTGGCTGTCTGAAAAAATTACCTACATTTCTGCTTTAAAGAATCCCAGTGATGCACAAAAGCTTTTATTAGAATTAGCTCAAATCCAATACCGTACTCCCGACCAAGAGAAAAAATTGAATGCCTTGATCAAAGCTGAAAAAGCCATAGATCGAGCGAATAAACAGAAGATAGCAGTTAGAAAATTACTGAATGCAGAAAAGGAAGCTGAACGAAAAGCTCGTACACGTCATCTCATTCAATTAGGCGCACTTTTTGAAATTGCTAACCTTGATCAGCGTGACCCAGCCGAATTACTTGGAATTCTGCTTAAAACTGCTGAAATAGACCCAAATGATATGAAATGGCAAATTTGGAAGGATTTAGGATTAGAAGTTCTCAAACAACGTAAAAATAATTCAAATTAATTATAAGCTAAGCTAGATCAGCAATAAATTAAGTTATGATTTAACAAATCATTATGAGATTTCATAGGACAATTAATGAAAAAGTTTATCTTAGGACTCTGTCTATCTTTACCAATTCTCTCTCATGCAGCACCTAAATGGGAACTTGCTAATGTATTCATCACAAACAAAGATAAAGGTGAGATTTCTAAAATATATGTAGACAAAAATTCAATCAAAACAGCACCAAATAATAATGATATTAGATATTTTTCTATAAAAGAAGTTCACTCAAATCCTAAAAATAATGTAGTGAAAAATAATTTAGCGATTGAATGTTCACAAGGTCTTTTCTTGAGCCCATTTACTAATCAATGGGAACCTATTTTTCAAAGAGGCTATATTATTGGTACTCTAAAAACCTATGAATATTATAGCTATACAACTGTTTGCGATGATGTCAGAGGAAAATATTCTAATAACATTATTATTAATACAAACAGAATTGGATTTTAATAATAGCCTAAGCAGAACAAGCTTCTCAAAAGCTCTTCTATAAAAATATAAAAACCTATAAAAGCAAAAGCACATGCTCTCAACTTCTCAACTCGTTACCCAAGCGTCGCACTTCGTGCTTTGGCTTTGGTGAACGGTTGAGAGAGTTTCGGCAATACTCTCCCTAAAGGCGGTCATTTAAAAAAATGACACATCCTTTAAGTATTGCCGATTTACCGCATATTCTTTTGGCTTCGGAGCCACGTATATCGGTCGTATCCGCACATAGCTTTGCAGACTATGCAGACAAGGACTAAAGGTCTTGCACCTTCTCCCACGCGCTCCCTGTCGAAGTATGGCGGTATCTCTGCGAGGGTTTCCCCAACATGCAACTTAACCAACCTATACAGCTACTCTTAACGCTCCGCTTTTGTGAGATTCCCCTGTAGCGGTTTAGCCTTTCGACTATCGCTACGTTGCACCAGTGACACTTATTCCCTCCACATGCAACGCATGCCAATCCCTAA
>NZ_VPBF01000067.1:0-5560 GCF_013418865.1 Acinetobacter sp. YH12117 | reverse complement strand
TTCTAAGCAATATACTAATATCTGGGTCTTTCTGTGAGCTCAATATTCCACCTTCTTTAAGCTCTTCACGCAGCCATTCACCAAATTGCATTTCATAACTTAAAGGATAAATTCCAGACTGAATCTCATCTTTTAATAAAATAGTAACTTCTAATGGCCTTTGTAATTCCCCAACAGGCTGTGAAATTTTTAGTAATTCTTGTGCAAGCTGCTCACGTAAAGCAGAAGTTAATGGTTGAGTGACCACGACCAGTACATCAAGATCACTTTCTGGCCCTAAACCACCGTCAACAGCTGAACCATAAAGATAAATTGCAAATAATGATTCCGCTAAAAGCTGCTGTAATTTTTCTTGTAGATATTCTAACTGAATTAAATCAGGCATCACTCACTCCTTTAATGGAAGATTAAATAATTCTCTATCTCGATTTTCGGTTAAGTATTTATCGAGTTGAGCCATTAACTTTTCATGAGCAACAGTGTCATTTTCGACGATTTTTAACATACAAGAGCCGATTAAAATCTTACGTCTTGTATCATTCTTTCGTTCTAACTCTTTTTGCTTAGAACGTTCACGAGCTACAGCAGCTTGTTTTTGAGCTTTTAACTGTTTTAACCGCTCTTGTTGCTTAGAAATTTGTTGTTCCAATGACTCAATTTTCATCTTTAACATACCTTTCAAATAGAGGAAATCCCCCTAAATCATAAGCGCACTTGAACATTGCTTTCAAGTTGCTATATGATTGTTGTGGGTTTTCCCGAAGGGCGCACTTTCCCAAACTAAAGTTTGAAGTGCGTAAGGGGACACCCCTTAACCCCGAAAAAAAATTTTCAATTTTTTTTTAAAAATACTTGTCAATGGGACTTTACATCGTGGCTATTTTTCACTTTTCAGTAAAAAATATTAGTCGATCAGATGGTCGAAGTGCTGTTGCGTGTGCTGCATATAGATCAGGGGAAAAATTGAAAGATGAACGCTATGGAAAAGAGCAGGATTACACGAAGAAAACAGGCATAGAATTTAAAAATATCTATGCGCCTGAAAACACCAAAAAAGAATTATTAGATCGGGAAACGCTTTGGAATACGGTCGAAACCATTGAAACTAGAAAAAACTCTCAATTATCAAGAGAATTTGAAGTTGCATTTCCTTGTGAATTAAACCAAGAACAACGAGAGAAGATGCTCAATGAGCTATGCGGAAAAATTGTAGAACGTCATAAGGTCGTTGTTGATGCAGTCATTCATGCCCCACATACCGCAGGCGGAAGTGATGACCGCAACTATCACGCCCACATCATGCTCACTACACGCAGCATTAACCAACAAGGCGACCTTGATAAAAAAACGAGAGAATTTAACGACAACGGCAAACAAGAAGTCGAACACTGGAGACAACAGTTTGCGGAACTCTGCAATCAATTTCTTGAACAGGTTGGCAGCCATGAGCGTGTCGATCACCGCAGCTACAAAGAGCAAGGTTTAGATTTAGAAGCCACACAGCATGAGGGTTCTACAATTACCCAACTTCGCAGACAGGGCAAGGACACTGAAATCAGTTTAAGTAACGATGCGATTAAGGCTAGAAATACAGAACGCCAATTAATTAAAGGACTTGAGCAAGAAATTTTAGCCACAGAACGCCTTGTTCATGACTTGGAACAGACCAGGGAAAATTTAGACCAGGAACAACGCCAAAAAGAAAAAGACCAGGAACAACGTTCCCCTGAAGAATTAACCAAAATTGCATATAGCGTTATTTCGCAATATAACGACGCTATAGCCACAGAAGCGAAAAACATAGCGTCATCTATCCAAAAAACAGAAATCGAGCAAATAAACGCTGTTTTGGAGCAAATAGAGCTATCTAAAAGCGATATTAAACACCAAAAAGAAGAACTAGGAAAAAGACCCCTGTTTTTTGGCGGAAAATGGGATACAGCAAATGCTGAAATTCAGAAGCAGTTGAACCAGCTGGAAGAACAAGAACGAGAATTGAGGAATAACTCCCCTCGATTTGAGCCTGAACGCTATACAGATCGGGCAAAACTGACTGTAAACAAGGCTAATCCAAACCTAAAAGCTAAATATGACCGAGCAAGAAATTATCTTGAGCGAGAACAACAACGGAAGTTAGCCGAACAGGAAAAACGAAAACAAGAAGCCAAAGCCATACAAGAACAAGAAAAACAGGCATTTTTTGCACGTAAAGCCTTGCGTGAACAAGGTAAGCATGAAGAAGCCAACAAGATGCTTGAAGCCGAAAAGCGGAATAGACCACGTTCAAGATAGGTATATCTATGGTGCAAAATATATGATTTTGCACCATAGATATACCTATTCTTTTTGGTGTTTATTAAAATTATCTAAACAATACATGGTTTTACAGAGCGAGTGTCTACGAGCGAACTAGCAATATTCGACCCTCGACCCTCTGAAAAACCGCTTTTAAATGACTTGAACCCTAGAAAATCTATATTTTCATGTTGAAATCTGCACCTAGACCGAGCGAAGCGAGCATAAAGCCTTATGAGCGAAGCGAATTCATAGTTGCTTTTGCTTTTAGATTTCACAAACAGGATTAACCGAAAAATTGCCCCTCGAAGCGAGCTTGCGAGCTTCAATAAAGTACGAGCTTTAGCGAGTACATAGGGCAATTTTGACCCCTCCCCTCTTTTTTAATTTTTTTATTTTTTTTAATTTTTAGGGTGACTGAAATCCTTATATAGCAATGGTTTCAGACTTTATATAGCAACGTTTATCTTGCAATATAGCAACGTTTATCTTGCAATATAGCAACGTTTATCTTGCAATATAGCAACGTTTATCTTGCATATTACAACATTGTTATATAATGTTGCTATAACAACAAAATTCGAATAAGTTGCTATGTATGAAAAAAGACCTAGTCGTTAAGGATAATGCGCTGATCAATGCCAGTTATAATTTAGACCTTGCAGAACAACGCCTAATCCTTTTAGCAATACTGGAGGCGAGGGAGTCTAATATCCCTAGTGACCGTGATTTAACTATCCATGCAGAAAGCTACATTAACCATTTCAATGTCCATAGAAACACCGCCTACAAAGTCTTAAAGGATGCTTGCAAAAACTTGTTTGAGCGTCGCTTTAGTTACCAAAAATTAACGGCTAAAGGCAATCTTGAGAATGTTATGAGCCGATGGGTACAGCGTGTGTCCTATGTTGAAAATGAAGCCCTTGTCCGTATCAGGTTTTCAGATGATGTTGTGCCACTGATCACCAACCTAGAGAAGCATTTCACCAGTTATGAACTGGAGCAGGTAAGTAGCCTAACGAGTGCCTATGCCATACGTTTATATGAACTACTAATTGCATGGCGTAGCACTGGGAAAGTATCAATGCTTGAAACTAAGGAATTGAGGTCAAGACTTGGTGTATTGGACACAGAGCATCAACGGATGGAATCGTTTAAAAGACGAGTATTAGAGCCTGCTATTCAACAAATTAACGACCATACCGACATTAAGGCAGAATACGAGCAACATAAGCGAGGACGTTCAATCATTGGGTTTTCATTCAGCTTTAAACAGAAATCCAAGCCTAAAACAATCAACCATGAACGAGATCCAAGCACGGTTGATATGTTCTGCAACTTGTCAGACAGTCAGATAAATACTTATAGCTCAGTATTGTCTAAAGTCCACAGTATCAGCGACCTAGCAGGGAATAAGGACTATCAAGCATTTGCAATATGGATTGCCAATATTTTACGTGACCCGTCCAGTGTGCGAGAAGAAACGGCAAAACGCATATTCAAGGCATTGCGAACAGAAACAGATTTTAAAGGTTAAATGGGAGTATTACTAATGACTGATTTATCAAAACTAAGTGAAACCGAGCTATTAGCTATCTGGAATAAAGATAATTTTGGACTGAAAGGTCAACTATACAAACTAGAACAAGAGTACATCGAAGCCAAAGAAATATTGGATAACTGGCAGAATAAAGACCACCCACTTTATGAACGTCATCAAAGTTGTGTGGATGGTCTTATTACAAGGATTGAGCGTATAAAACAACAACTAAACAAATGCGAATAATCAGAAAAAATCTGTCTCGCCCTATGAGATAGTGTTTTCATCCTGATTGCTTTTAGATCGTTTTGACCGTAGCTCGTTTGCTTTATTCATCATCGAGCCAGCCATACGTCCACCAGTCGTAGAACCACTTAAACGACTACCAAGGTCACTTTTTAAAGCAGAACTCATATTCATGGCCATATTACCAGCCATAAAACCAGCTTTACCCATTGCACTCGATGGGCCTGTGCCAGTTGCTTGAGCCGTTTTAAGCTGTTCACTTGCCAACGCTCCAGCGCCTTTTGTAGCCATAGACGCACCAGCTGCACCAGCAGCAGCGCCAGCTGTCGCAGCAGCCACAGCACGTAGGGCAGAAGTTAAAGCAGCACCACTTCCAATAGATGAACCGTTAATCACACCTTGGAGCATATCAGGCACAATTTTGGTTAATGCCAGCAGTACCACACTACAGCCAATCATACCGACCAAACTTACATTGTCTTCAACATTAAAGCCCGTAGCCCACTCTTGGATAAAAGTAAGTCCAAGACCTGCAATCAATTGTAAGATAAATATTTTTGCACCGACTGAAACAGCATATTGAATAGTTTTCAAGGCATAGTCTTTCGTCCATTGCGAACCTGCAAACCCCATCATTAAGACACTAGCTGACACCACGATATACATTTCAACCAACGCCAAAACCAAGAACGCACAAATCAAGGCAAATGCAATCATGATAATGATTGAAGCAATCAGCATCCCCAATGAATCAATAGGCGACCAAGCACTTACCGAGTTTAAAATCTCTTGGACGATCTTCCAGCCGTTCACAAAAAAATCTGAGGGTGTAAGCAGACTGTAGCCACTGGCGGTAGATGCAGCCTGCCTGAAGCTATTTACAATCGCTTCAGCGAACGTTGCTGAGTTCATCAAAAGCCATGACATAAAGCCAGAATCAAAAAATTATTATGTGATCAGATTTCTTTTCTGCTCAAACTGCTCTTCAATTTTTGAACTCAAAAAATTGACAATAGGCTGCAAAGCATAATGCTCCTCTTGCCAATTTTGTTTGCCGATTTCCCCTCTATATTCCTGTATAAGTCGCTGCAATACGAATTTCTGCTCATCAGAAAGCTGAGACATAACCCATCGTGCAGCATTGTCTTTTGAAGCAATATCCTTCATCACTAAACTAAAATAGATCCGGCATAAAGCTAAAATCTGGTTTCTTTCATCTGCATCCTCATCCCAATGCGCTACAATTTCGGGATAAGTGTCAGACATTGCTTGCCATAGTTCTTGATCAGAAATTTCAGGTGCCCATTGGTTTAAAGCTGGCCCAAATAAAACTGTATGATGAGATCTCGCTTTTCTAAGCAATATACTAATATCTGGGTCTTTCTGTGAGCTCAATATTCCACCTTCTTTAAGCTCTTCACGCAGCCATTCACCAAATTGCATTTCATAACTTAAAGGATAAATTCCAGACTGAATCTC
>NZ_VPBF01000066.1:0-7296 GCF_013418865.1 Acinetobacter sp. YH12117 | reverse complement strand
TAATTCAAGTGAATTTGTTTGAAAGAAGAACTTTAAAAGCTTTATTTTCACCCGATAAAATACCCATAAAACAAGAGGAAGCTCAAATGAGCTTCCTCTTGTGAAAAATTGTGGGACAGCAATGATCATAACCTTTATTTTTAAAGTTACTGATGACTTCATTTTCTTCCAGCTCGTCATGTTCATAATCGGTATAGCTGGCATGGGCACGTAACTTGTCAAAGCCGGAAAATGGCTGGTCCAGCTCAGCACGGACATCATAACGGTGTGATTCCAGATCGACCCATGGACCACCATGAGCATGTTCGCCCCCACCCTCATCTGGAGCTGAAACGCCATGTCCGCCGCAATGAATTTCATTACCATGAGGATGGCAGTCATGATATTCATGACTATGCCCTGGTAAACCGTATTTGTCCTGACGGTTGCTATAAGACACCCCGACAAAACCACGGTCATGAATCCATGAGCCGCCAATATTCACGGTTTGCCCTTCTGCAAAGGTATTGTCTACACGACGGGCTTTATCAAAATGTGTTTCATGTTCTTCTTCAGCATCATGTCCATGATCATGATCTTCATGGCCAGCTTCATCATTATGATGTTCTACCCAGTAATCCGGCGTAATATAGTTATTTGCTTTACGTTTGGAGCCTTCTACACGTAAGGCAAAGTTGTCACCAATTGCCGCTGTTACCCCCGCACTGGCCAGCTTCTCATCGCTACCCGAGTTATAGCGCACGCCGACGGTGCCCTCTAAGCCATCTGCTGGGATTTGGGTTGGAATTTTCTGATCGGTTACATTGACCAAACCACCGACGGTACCAGCACCATAGAGTAAAGTCGATGGACCGCGAATCACTTCAACCTGTTTTGCCAGAATTGGATCTACCGTAACCGTATGGTCTGGAGATAAAGTCGATACATCGGCAGTTTCAGATGCGTGTTGTAAGACTCTGACACGCGGGCCATCTTGACCACGAATCACGGGACGGCTTGAACCTGTGCCGTACTGATTTGAATATACACCCAGTTCATCAGCCAGTGCATCACCAATGGTTGTTGAGCGTTCCGCCAATACTTTCTGTTCCACCACCTGATCTGCTACCGCAAAGTCTGCTGCAGTCTGAACCAGAGGATGGGCTTTTAGCTGGATGGTTTCAAGTTGCTGTGCATTGGATAGATTCGCCTCATCTGCAAAAACTACAGGGGCCACAACAGCGAAAATAGACAGTGTTATTAAATTCTTATGGAAGGACATGACTCAGGCTCAGAGTAACAAATTCAATGAAATGTTATAATATAACATTTCAACTGTTTTGCAATAAAAAACATAAAATTCATCTTTGCTTGGTTAAGCTATAGGGCCTCGCGGATTTTTCTGTTTTTATTGTCTACGCCTGTATGCCCTTTACCTTATCTCATGCGGTTTTAGCACCCCCCATTGCCCAGCTGACAGGTCATCGTCTTCCCGTTGCAGCCCTTGCCATTGGCTGTATGCTGCCCGATTTAAGCCGATTATTTACCACCGATCAGGGCGGCTTGAATCATTTATGGAGTTCAATTGTTCATCCAAATTTATGGCTGGGTCTGGCTTTTTATGCTGCATGGTATCTGATTTATCGTCCGGTGCTGTATCGGGCGCTAGGCATACAACATGAGCTCAATCTGGACTCGTTCAAGTCGGCCCTTGGTTTTTTACTTGCGGTAATCCTCGGGCTATTGCTGGGCAATGCCACCCATTTAATTTGGGATGGTTTAACTCACCTCGACTTTCGCACTTTTGCCTTTCATAACGTCTTAAGCCAGCCGGTGTCCTGGTTCTCCCAGACCTATCCACTGCATTTTATTTTGCAGATTGGCAGTTCGCTTCTGGCCCTGCCGTTTTTGCTGTGGATGTGCTGGCGTTATTATCAGCGCTATCGTCAGCACTGGCCAGTGAGCCGACGGGTCAAACAAGCGGCAGCCATCCTGATTGGCCTGGCCATTTTGCTAGGTGCTTATTCGGTCTGGGATTATGCCCGCTATTTCAGTGATGAACTGTGGTATAGCCATCGTTATTATTTTCTGGGCCGGGCTTTTAATGAGTTTAGTCAGGGTGCCTTAATCATTTTAACCACGGGCTGTATTTTATTCCAGATTCTGGACCGCAATCATGAGTTCGGTTAACTCGAAATAACAGGAAATTGCCGGGTTTTTCACGCTAGTTCTTGTGACAAAACCTGCAAAGAGGCATAATCCAACATTCACTTCAAGCGGTACGCTGTTTACGTATGCGCTGTCATTAACCCATATAGTTGGATTTTTTACGCTATGATGCGAACTCATTACTGCGGTTCTTTAACCGAAGCTCAAATCGACCAAACCGTAACCTTGTGTGGTTGGGTACATCGTCGCCGTGACCACGGTGGGGTGATCTTCCTGGATATGCGTGACCGTGATGGTCTGGTACAAGTGGTTATCGACCCGGATACCCCAGAAGCGTTTGCCACAGCAGATAAAGCTCGTTCTGAATTCGTATTAAAAATTACAGGCCGTGTACGCCGCCGTTATGCGGGTACTGAAAATGCCAATATGGTCAGTGGCCAGATTGAAGTATTGGGCAAAGAAATTGAAGTGCTGGCTCAATCTGAAACGCCGCCATTCCCACTGAATGATGAAAACACCAATATTTCTGAAGAAATCCGTCTGAAATACCGCTTCCTGGACATCCGTCGTCCAGAAATGTTAGAGCGCTTACGTTTCCGTTCTAAACTGACCAACCTGATTCGTAACTACTTCGAAGACAACGGTTTCCTAGACGTTGAAACCCCAATTTTGACTCGCGCAACGCCTGAAGGTGCACGTGACTACCTGGTTCCAAGTCGTGTGTCTAACGGTAGCTTCTACGCACTGCCACAATCACCACAGCTGTTCAAACAGTTATTGATGGTAGGTGGTATTGACCGTTATTACCAAATCGCCAAATGTTTCCGTGACGAAGACTTACGTGCGGACCGTCAGCCAGAATTTACCCAGATCGACGTTGAAACATCGTTCATGAGCGATGATGACATCATGGATCTGATGGAACGTTTGACCGTGAAGATGTTCAAAGAACTTCTGAACGTTGAATTCGAAAAATTCCCACGTATGACCTATGCCGATGCGATGCGTGACTATGCATCGGACAAACCGGACCTGCGTATTCCGTTGAAACTGATTGATGTTGCAGATTTAATGCAAGACGTTGAGTTCAAGGTATTCGCTGGCCCTGCCAAAGATCCAAAAGGCCGTATTGTGGCGCTTCGCGTTCCGGGTGCTGGCTCACTGCCACGTAGTGCAATTGATGAATACACCAAATTCGTGGGCATCTACGGTGCCAAAGGTCTGGCTTACATCAAAGTCAACGAACTTGAAAAAGGTATCGAAGGCCTGCAATCGCCAATCGTGAAATTCATCGAGCCAATCGTGCTGGATCTCTTAAAACGCGTTGGTGCTGAAAATGGTGACATCGTCTTCTTCGGTGCAGATAAAGCCAAAGTTGTAAATGATGCAATGGGTGCGCTTCGTGTCAAGATTGGTCACGACATGAATCTTTCGACGTGCGAATGGGCTCCGCTTTGGGTGGTTGACTTCCCAATGTTCGAAGAAACTGACGATGGTAAATGGACCTCTGTGCATCACCCATTCACGCTGCCGAAATCAAGCGTTGAAGAAGTGAAGAATAACCCGGGTGCTGCGCTGTCTGTCGCTTATGATATGGTATTGAACGGCACTGAAATCGGTGGTGGTTCACTGCGTATTCACAACCTGGAAATGCAAAAAGCCATCTTTGAAGCTTTAGGTATTGGTGAAGAAGAAGCTGAAGAGAAATTCAGCTTCTTACTAAATGCTTTACGTTACGGTGCGCCTCCACACGGTGGTCTAGCATTCGGTCTGG
This sequence comes from Acinetobacter sp. YH12117, assembly GCF_013418865.1. NCBI lineage: Bacteria > Pseudomonadati > Pseudomonadota > Gammaproteobacteria > Moraxellales > Moraxellaceae > Acinetobacter > Acinetobacter sp. YH12117. Next base: position 3,374 of record NZ_VPBF01000066.1, on the reverse strand, counting down.
ACCGTTTAGTGATGCTGATGACCGGCGGTGTGTCTATTCGTGATGTGATTGCATTCCCGAAAACCAAGACTGCTGAATGTCCATTGACTCAAGCACCAGCACCAGTTGAAGCGACTCAACTGCGTGATTTGGGTATTCGCTTACGTGAAAAACCAAAAGCGGAATCTCAAGAATAATAGCTTGTCATTCTAAAGAAGCCCTGCACTTGCGGGGCTTTTTTATTACATTGAGATCACTGCCGAGCAATGGCATAATAACTGCAGTTTTCATTCTTAGGTGATTCAGCAATGGCAATGCGTCCTGCAGTACGTAACCGTGGCATCATGCTCATTGTCTTTTCGATTGTACAATGGCTGTTCATGCGTTATATCTTGGCGAATAACCTGTTTGCGCTTGATACCAATGACCGTATTGTGTATTTCAGCCTGAGTAGTATTATCGGCGCCTTGCTGATTTTTGTCGGACTGATTTATATGGTCTTAAAAGGCAATGCAGATCGACCATAATTGTGCGGACCCTTGCTTGATTCATGTATTCCCTTCTTAAAAATTTCTCCAAACTCCCCCTGCGCTTGATTCAGGTCACCGCCCGATCTGTAGGCTGGTTGCTGTATGTGAGTAATTCTTCTGCCCGACGCGTGACCGAAATTAATTTAAAGTCGGCTTATCCGGAGTTATCCGAATCGGAACGGGATCAGCTCACAAAGCGTAGCCTGAAAAGCCAATGTATGACCTATGCAGAATCGGTCAAGATTTGGGGTTCTGCACCGGAGTTTGCCCTTGAACAGATCAAGGTCGTGTATGGGGAAGATATTTTTTTAGACGCACTGCAAAACCCGAATGGGACCTTGGCAGTGGTGCCACATTTTGGTACCTGGGAATTGATGAATGCCTGGGTGAATTTACATACTGCACCGGTCATTATGTATAAACCGAGCAAAAATCCGGATGTAGACCGGTTTATGCTGGAAGCACGGCAGCGTCTTAATGCCACACTGGTACCCACCGATGAAACAGGCGTACGTGCCTTATTTAAGCATTTAAAACAAGGTGGATTTGCCGCAATTTTACCAGATCATGTGCCTAAAGAGTCGGGTGGCATTTATTCACCTTTCTTTGGTCAGAATGCACTTTCCTCTACCTTGCTCTCTAAACTGGCAGCCAAGACCCAGTGTTCAGTGATTGGTTTAAGCTGTTTACGCCGTGAAGATTTAAGTGGCTTTGAGCTGTATGTGCAGACTTTATCTGCAGAAATTAATGCCAAAGACTTACAGCTTTCTGTAGATACCTTAAACAAGGAAATGGAGCGAATGATTAACATTGCTCCAGAGCAGTATTTGTGGGGTTATAAAAGGTTTAGGAAAATAGAAAGCGCTCAAAAAATTTATAATTAAATTTTATATGAATCATATAAAAACCAATCAAAACACAGCATAATTAATATATATACCTAGTTATTTGATATAACGCATCGAGATTTTATAAATTTACTATGAGCAATTATTCATCTTTTAAAGGTAAAACTGGTTTAAAAAGGATTATTAATGCAACACTGTATTCATTAAGTGGCTTTAAAGCTGCATATTTAAATGAAGCTGCATTTCGACAAATTGTACTACTTAATATAATTCTTATACCTATGAGCTTTACTTTAAATGTATCATCGGCTGAAAGAGCATTAATGGTTGCAGTATGCTTATTTGCCATCATTGTCGAACTTTTTAATTCTGCAATTGAAGCCGTAGTAGATCGTATTTCACTAGAAAAGCATGAGTTGTCAAAAAATGCAAAGGACATGGGGAGTGCCGCTCAGTTTGTTGCATTAACAATGATATTTTCTACATGGATGATCATACTTTTGTAATTTTTAAATTGGATTATTTAAAATTAATCAATACTCTAGTATAAAAAATGCCAATCTTTTTGACTGGTATTTTATTTTGTAAACTAACTTTAATCTACGCTGCAATCTTATGTTGTTTCAGCGGCTGAGGTAAATCTTTATACCAATAAACCCTATAATCAGAGTGCAGAATTTGATCTACTGCAGTATATCTCGCAAGGAATTCCTCATCCACGTGATATCCCAAACATTCAGCAATCAAGAATGAACAAATATCATTAGCATAAAGACCATTCGACTTTCTATATTTTTCTGTATCTAAAACAAAATCACTCTTGTTTAGAATAATAAATGGCACTTTGTATTGTTGATAGCCACCGAAAGTTAAACCATGCTCTAAGCCACCCCCTTCATCTTCCACTACTTCACCATGATCTGAGGTGTAAATAAAAATATAGTCTTCTAATGTATCATCCGCCAAGCCTTTCACTTGATCTAAAAACCGATCGGTATGGTGAATTGATAAATCGTAGTCATCAGCGCCTTTTAAGGCAGCGCGATCTTCTTTATCAACTCGAATTGAGTAAGGTGCATGACTACCAACAGTATGAATAACAAATAAGTTATTTAAATTGGATTGTTTCGCACTTTTCTCAAACTCGGCTTCAATAGAGGCTAATAAGTCAAAGTCATCTTTAGGATTAAATGGTATGCCTTCTGATGTATAGTCTCGTGAGAGGACTAGATTTGCACACTTCGCAATAGGGCCATAACTTGATGTAAATAGGCTATCAATGGCCTGATTTCCTATCCACACCGTATTTACGGATTTCGCTTTTGCGATGTCAAAAATATTTTTACAGGTATATGCTTTTGAAAAATCATTAACCTGAGGATAAGAAATTAAAAAAGGTAATGCCGTTCTTGTCATATTTGACAATGAATGTACACCCTCTAAAACAATGGGATTTTTCCATTGACTCAGTTTTGGTGTGGTTAAAAATCCAGTATAACCATAAAGACTAAACCGATCAGGAATTGCAGACTCCCCAATCACCAAAATAATGTTTTTAGCCTTTACCGTTTTTTCATCTTTCAAACAATCAAGTAAATCGCGATCTGCATCGAAACTCACCTCGTCACCACCACGATAATTGACCAAATAAAACAAATTCCCAAAAAGTATCGGATACTTCGTTCTAATGCTAGAGATGACATTCTTATCTAACTTATCTAGAGAATTTAGTACATTAAAAGCACTACTATTTGTTGCATATTTCTTTAACTTTCTATCTACACGCATCAGACGTAGTTGTGATGCAACTACAGTAATAAAAAAAGGCGTCAACAGTAGCAAGCCAAGTTTAAGATTGGTTTGTATTTGAGAAGAAATATAAAAATTAACAACGCAGATTCAAATCCCAAGTGCGACACATTTGTAGTTAGTTGAAAAAGTTAGGTGTATTCATAGAATCATTAGACTTTTTCAACTCGCAATTGGAAAGCACACAATGAAGAAATACACCCAACTT
>NZ_VPBF01000065.1:0-7909 GCF_013418865.1 Acinetobacter sp. YH12117 | reverse complement strand
TGAAAGAAGGCGTTGAAATGGTTATGCCAGGCGACAACGTTGAAATGTCAGTAGAATTAATCCACCCAATCGCAATGGACGCTGGTTTACGCTTCGCGATCCGTGAAGGTGGTCGTACTGTAGGTGCTGGTGTAGTTTCTAAAGTAACTGCATAATCACTTCTATAGTGTGAAAAAAGCGTCCCAAAGGGACGCTTTTTTTATCTTTGCAGATTAAATTGTCTGACAATTTAACTGCAAGCTGTCCTAAACTGATATTCGCCTGACCTTAACTGCACTTATCTCCATATCAGAACCACGTAAGATAAAGCTGAAGAAAATAAATAAAAGTTTCAGGTGAGACGCTTCACTTGAAAGGAGTTGAGGTCATGAATGCTAAAGTAAATATTACCAACCGCGCAGGTGCCAGTTTCCCGGTACGTCGTATGGCGTTTGAGTTTGATCAGGTTCCAGAATACTGGATGCAAGGTTCGGCTGGCCTGACGCATTTTATGACCGCTTTATCTGCCTTGTTTCCAGCCGGTGAAAAATTCTTTATTGATAGTGTACGTGCAGTGCGTTACCACCCGGCAATTAAAGATAATCAGGAACTGCAAAAAGAAATTTCAGCCTTTATTGGCCAGGAAGCCATGCATACCCAGGAGCATGTTGGCTTTAATGCCTCGGCACAAAAATATGGCCATGATGTAGAACGTTTAGATCGTTATACCGATAAAGTGATTCAAGGTGCGCGTAAGGTATTTGCCGGTGTCGGTAAACCCTTTGGTATTACCCAAGAAATGGTTGATTTGACTGCAACCACCGCACTGGAACATTTTACCGCGACCATTGCCACCCAGTTGCTGCGTAATTCGCATATTCAGGAACTGATGAGCGATGACACCATGAAAACCATGTGGCTGTGGCATGCGATTGAAGAAAACGAGCATAAAGCCGTGGCCTATGATGTGTTTGAGGGTGTATTCGGCCAAGGCACCAAAGCCTATTTACTGCGCACCAGCTCACTGGTTGCCGCCATGCTGACCTTATTTGTGGTGCAAAACTATTTCCTGTTCCGTCTGTTAAAAGAAGACAAACAGCTAAATCTGGAGGCGTTCAAGGCCATTTATACCTATGCTTATAGTCCCTCTAAGGGCATTATTACCGGTATGGGCCGTGAGATGCTGGCATATTTCCGCCCGGGCTTTCATCCGAACGATTTAGATACCGTCAGTCTGCTGGACACATGGAAAGCCAAATTGGGCTTCTAACGGTGTTGACTCTTGGGGCAATGAAAATTGCCCTTTTTTTTGCTCGATTTTTTATCCAGAGCTCTTATAATGCGAACTTTGTTTTGACCGATGATGAACGAAGATGATTCGTTTAATGCAACACGCTGATATCCATAGTGTATTTAACATTGAGCAACAGGTACAAAGCCATCCCTGGAGCTTGAAACAGTTTGCTGAAGCGGTAGACAGCTATCAATGTACCGTAATCGAGCAGCAAGGACAGCTGGTCGGGTTCTGTATTTTGCAGCCGGTGCTGGATGAAGCCAACCTGTTGCTGATGGCGGTTGCGCCTGACCAGCAGGGGAAGGGACTAGGTTATCAGCTGTTGGAGCATTCGATTGAGCAGTTGCCGAATCAGCCGGTACAAATTTTTCTGGAAGTGCGTGAAAGCAATACCGCGGCTATCCGTCTGTATGAAAAAGCTGGCTTTCATCAGATTGATGTGCGCAAAAATTATTATCCAAATCCGGATGGCACACGTGAACATGCGGTTATTATGGTTAAAGCCTGTAGTGATGATTTTGCCGCGCTCTTCTCATCACCTTAATTTTTAAAATTATTGGGTTTTATTTGATAATCGAATTATTCCAACCACTGGGCAGGGTGGTCATGAGAGAGTTTCCCAATTGCCGGATTTCTTCGCTGCTTAAGCTGCGGTTGAGCCGGCGCCATTGGCCATCAATCAGCAATTCCAGCGGTACATACTGCGATTTATAATTCATTTTATTGGAATGCGGCACCCAATAGCCTAAATAAACATAAGGCAGTCCGAGTTTCTGGGTGTGTTCAATCTGCTTTAAGATCGCAAATACGCCCAAGGAGCGGCGGTTTTCATCCGGATCAAAGAAGGTATACACCGCAGACAGGCCATCATCGAGCAGGTCGCAGGTCGAGACCGCAATTAGCCGGTCTTGGTGCCAAAGCTCTAAAAAGAAACTGTCGGTGCAGCTGTGCACCAGAAATTTTTCAAACTGATCCTGACTTGGCGGATACATATCGCCATCGGCATGGCGTTCATTAATATAACGCTCATACAGCGCATAATGCTGTTCATTGGCTTCTTGGGTAGAGCGGATGGTGACGTGCAGGTCCTGATTGCGTTTCCAGGCTTTTTTCTGGGTGCTGTTCATTTGAAATTCGTGTACCGGCACGCGCGAAGACAGACATTGACGGCATAAATGGCATTCCGGCCGATAGACAAAGTCACCGCTACGACGAAAGCCCATGCGTGACAGTTCAGACAGGGTCACCACATCAATCCGGTGCGCCGGATCTAAAAACACCATGCGAGCAGATTTATCATCCAGATAACTGCAGTTATGCGGCGGCGTAATATAATATTGTAATTCGTTGAGCAGGGATTTCGGTTGATATGAATTCATGGCAATCCCTCTTTATTTATTCATCCAGTGAGTCGTTTTGCGCTATTGTTTTACTTGAAAATACACCCTCCTGGTATTTTTTCCAATCTATCGCCGGCTGTTTTACAACATCTTGTAACGATTTTAAGTATGCTTGGCGAGTTATTGTACAGGCGCCCAGACTTAATAGATGGTCATTGACCAGCTGGCAGTCAATCCAGGGCAGGGCGTTGTCGCGGCCAATCAGCATTAAGGTATAAAACGCCATTTTAGAGACATCTGTGCGCTGGCTAAACATTGACTCGCCAAAGCAGCCGCGGCCAATGGTGACGCCATACAAACCACCGACCAGCGCATCCTGCTCCCAGACTTCGACACTATAGCCATAACCGGCCTCAAACAGGTCAATATAGCCCTGAATGATGTCTTCGGAAATCCAGGTGTCATTGGCATAGGCCCGTGGCAGCGAACAACAGCGAATCACCCGTTCAAAGGCCTGATTGATGCTAATCCGGTAATCACCTTTTTTCATGTTACGCAGCAGTGACTTGCTTGGATGATAATCCTGAGGGCGGATAATGCAGCGCGGCTCGGGACTCCACCAGCAAATCGGATCACCGTCGGAAAACCACGGAAACAGGCCGTGCGTATAAGCTTCAAACAGGGTCGAGGGGGACAGGTCTGCACCAATACAAATCAGTCCTTCACCCTGTGGATCAGCTTCATCAGGATGGGGGAAAATAAATTGTGAGGGTGCAAGTGCGGTCATACAGCTACTCTGAATCGAAACAGATCTCTATCATACATAAAAAAGCCGCCCAGATTGGGCGGCTTGTGCTTTAGGCAAAATTATTCACCTAAGGCATCCAGATATTTTTCAGCGTCCAGTGCCGCCATACAGCCTGAACCTGCAGAGGTAATCGCTTGACGATAGACGCTGTCTGCCACGTCACCAGCTGCGAATACGCCCGGTACAGAGGTTTGGGTCGCGTTACCGGCAGTACCGCTTTGAACCTGAATATAACCATCACGCAAGTTTAACTGACCTTCAAACATGCCCGTATTTGGCTTGTGACCAATCGCCACGAACATACCAGATACATCTACATTCTGGATTGAACCATCGACAGTAGATTTCAAACGTACTGCAGTCACGCCAGATTGTGCATCACCCAAGACTTCATCGACCTGGTTGTTCCAGAGAATGCTGATTTTGCCTTCTTTTTCTTTGGCAAAAATATGATCTTGTAGAATTTTCTCTGAACGCAGGCTGTCACGACGGTGTACCAGGGTCACGTGAGAGGCGATATTGGAAAGATACAGCGCTTCTTCAACTGCGGTATTACCACCACCAACAACCATCACGTTCTGGTTTTTATAGAAGAAACCATCACAGGTAGCACAGGCACTAACGCCTTGGCCCATGAATTTGGCTTCAGATTCCAGACCGAGGTATTGGGCCGTAGCACCGGTGGCGATAATTAAGGCATCACAGGTGAACTCTTCCATATCGCCTTTGAGCACGAATGGACGCACACTTAAATCGACTTCATTGATATGGTCATAGACAATTTCGGTCCCGAAACGTTCTGCATGGGCCTGCATACGTTCCATGAGCACTGGTCCTGTCAGACCTTCCGGATCGCCCGGCCAGTTATCTACTTCTGTTGTCGTCGTAAGTTGACCACCGAGTTGTAAACCTGCAATTAAGGTCGGTTTTAAATTGGCACGTGCAGCATAAACGGCAGCACTATAACCTGCAGGTCCTGAACCTAAAATAATCAAACGTGAATGACGAGCACCCATCTGTAGCATCCTTTTATTATTGAGCAATTTATGGAATTATACGTGAAACTGTATAACAGTTGTGTGAGATTCAGTGGATATTATTGATCATAGAAATCGATTTAAGCTATATAGAAAAAGTTAACAACTGACTTCAATAATCTTGCATCTTTTTTGCTGCAACAGGTGCATAATATCTATTTTATGGCCATGCCAAACTGGCGGGTTGCACAAGAACATTTATGAAAAATTGGTTACAGGACAGTATATGACTGCGGTGTCGGGTGCTTATGCACAGCGCTTAATAATGACATTATTTTTGGTCTCATTCGGGATTTATCTGTTCCTTGCGACAGTCACCTATACCCCTTTTGATCCGGGCTGGATGCATTTGTCTAGTGATACCCAGCAGGTGTCCAATGCCAGCGGGGTCGCCGGCGCATGGATTGCCGACCTGTTGTTCGGCTTTTTGGGCTGGGCCAGTCTGCTGATTCCGCTGTACCTGTTTATTGAAGCCATTCAGGTGTGGTGGCCGCGTAGTTTCCTGAACCGTCCTTTCCGTTATGCGGCGCAGTTCTTTATTTTGCTGGCCACTGCCAGTCTATTGTATTTGTTCTGGCAAGTGCCGGCCGATACACTGGAAAATGCTTCTGGCGGGATTATTGGGTATGAACTGGGGCAGAGCCTGTCGCAGCTGCTCACTATTTATGGTGCAGCTTTTTTCCTGCTGGTGTTCTGGGGTGTCCTGTTTACACTGGCCTTTGGGATTAAATGGAACCGGACCTGGGTGACTTTAAAAGCCACGCCAGCTTATTTACAAGACCTGTTTTACCGTGATGTGCCTAAAGCTGATCAACCGGCACCGGTCGTTAAAAAAACAGTGGTGGCCGCTGCACCGGCTGCAGCCGAAGTGGTTACGCCGGCACCAGAACATCGTGAAGTCGAAGAAGCTCCGGTGGCACCAGCGGTGTCCCGTCATGAACAGGTGGCCGAGCGTCTGTTTGATGATATGGTCGAGCGTGAACAGCAGCGTTCTGCAGAGCAGGATCTGCTGGATGAAGAAGAGCAGGTCTTTGAGCAGACGGTCGAAAAAGCCCATCGCCTGACCCAGGACAGTCAGCGTGTGGTGGCAACCGGTGAAGTCTGGCGTGCGCTGAATGATGATGCTGACCAGAAGCACAGTCAGGATATTCATGAGCTGTTACGTGCTTCTCAGGATCAGATTCCGCACGCACCGAAAGATCATTTTAATGCAGTGGTCCAGCCCGTGCATGATGCACCGCCTGCATCGAATACGCCGCAGTCTAATATTGACTGGGATGATGACGAAATCTTTGACGAATTGCTGGCTGCTGTACCGAATGGGAAAGCTGCTCAGGATCTGCATAGTCCATTTAATAGTCAGTCGCAGCCTGAACCTGCACCGCACATCCAGCCGGTGCCAGACGTACAAGCGGTTGAAATGCCATCGGCTGCCACAGCGCAGTATGCAAGCCCGAAAAACCGTCTGAGTGATGAAGAATTTGAAGGGCTGGATGATCTGCTGGTTGATGATCTGAAGCCAGAAGCACCTGCCCCAAGAACTACCAGCAGTTATGCGCAGTCTTCGGCTTTTGTACAGGCGCCTATTCAGCATCATGCTGCGGTAAGTGCCACAGCGGCTGCACCAGTGGTCAATGACGCGGTGAAAGAAGCCCTATCGAAAGAAGAATTCATTGAGGCGTGGCATGAAACTGCCGGCAAACCGCAAGAAGAAGATGAATTTGACTTTGATGCGCCATTAACCGATGCCATGGGCCGTCCAATGTCGCGTGCCATGCAGGTCGCAGAGAAACGTCGTGATTTATCACCATTGCCGGGTCTGGAGCTACTGGATAAGGTCGATCCAAATAAAAAGGTCAACTTCACCGCAGAGCAGCTGGAGCGTTTATCTGAACTGCTGGAAATCAAGCTGCAGGAATTTAATGTCAAAGCCAAAGTGGTGGAAGCGCAGCCGGGACCGGTAGTTACACGTTTTGAGCTGGATCTGGCGCCGGGGGTAAAAGCCTCGAAAGTCACCAATATTTCCCGTGACCTGGCCCGTTCCATGTCGATGGCTTCGGTGCGTGTGGTCGAGGTGATTCCGGGCAAACCGTATATCGGTATTGAGGTGCCAAACAGTACCCGCGAAATGGTGCGTCTGATTGAGCTGGTGCAAACCCCGAAATTTGAAGATCAGGATGGCATCCTGTCGATGGCGATGGGTAAAGATATTTCTGGTAATCCGGTGATTACCGAACTGGGCAAAGCGCCGCATATGCTGGTTGCGGGGACCACCGGTTCGGGTAAATCGGTGGCGGTGAACTCGATGATTCTGTCGATGTTGCTTAAATACAAGCCGGATCAACTGCGTTTAATTCTGATTGACCCGAAACAGCTGGAACTGGCCAACTATAACGATATTCCACATTTGTTAACGCCGGTAGTGACGGATATGAAAGATGCCGTCAGCGCCCTGAACTGGTGTGTCAATGAAATGGAACGCCGTTATAAGCTGATGTCATTCCTGAAAATCCGTAAACTCAGCGACTATAACCGCAAAGTCGAAGAAGCCCTGGCCAATGGCGAAGACCTGATTGATCCGACCTGGAAACCGGGCGATTCAGCAACCCAGGAACGTGCACCGCGCTTGACGCCGTTACCATCAATTGTGATTGTGGCGGATGAGTTTGCCGACATGATTATGCAGGTGGGTAAAAAAGCCGAAGAAATGATTACCCGTCTGGCACAGAAATCACGTGCGGCGGGGATTCACTTATTGCTGGCTACCCAGCGTCCATCGGTGGATGTCATTACCGGTCTGATCAAGGCCAACATCCCGACTCGCGTGGCCTTGCGCGTGAACTCAAAAATTGACTCACGGACTATTCTGGATGCTGGCGGGGCAGAAGACCTGCTTGGTCATGGTGACATGCTGTTCCTTGGACCAGGTAAAATTGAACCGGAACGTGTGCATGGTGCCTTTATTTCCGATGATGAAGTCAACCGGATTTGTGATGCCTGGCGTGAACGGGGTTCACCGGATTATGTCGATGAAATTCTGACTCCATTTGATGAAGAACCAGCGTCACGTGGTTTTGAAGATGGTGGTGATGGCGGCTCAGACCGTGATGCGCTGTATGACCAGTGTGTGGCCTTTGTGCTGGAAACCCGTAAAGTATCGGTATCGTCTTTACAGCGTAAGTTTAGCCTCGGTTATAACCGTGCGGCGCGTATTGTCGATCAGATGCAGGAGCAGGGTATTGTCAGTGAACAGGGTCCGAACGGCAAGCGTGAAATTCTGGTTTAAGCTGTTCTCGATCTTTATAAACAAAGCCCACCAATAGGTGTAATGCCAGTCAGTTAAGAGATTGACTGGCTTTTTCTTGGGTATTTTTGAGGTTTTCCTTTTACAACCCTTGGATAACTCCTCACTCTTCTCTCAGGTATAACATACCGATTAGATTTCTCCATT
>NZ_VPBF01000064.1:0-8873 GCF_013418865.1 Acinetobacter sp. YH12117 | reverse complement strand
ATGAAATACGGTATTCTGATGTGACAAAACCTGAATCCTGGTCGTTAAAGTGTTTGTTTACACTCATATTTTAACTGTTAGGACTCAGGTTTTTTTATTTAAAGCAAACTATGGGACAGCAGTGGGCCGCGACCCTCTTTGTTACTGTAAACAATTAACGCGCCAGTTCGGCATTAATCGCATCGACAATACGTGGGTCATCGGCCTGAATATCTGGGGCAAAACGTGCCACCACTTCGCCTTCTTTATTGATCAGGAATTTCTCGAAGTTCCATAGCACTTCAGGTGGTTCATTTGGGGTCAGACCATAATCCACCAGATCTTTCCACCACGGGCCTTCACCGATTCGCTCAGGAATGGCTTGAGTCAGGCGGGCATATAGCGGATGTTTATCTTCACCCACTACCGAAATTTTGGCAAATAACGGGAAATCTACCTGATAATTCAGCGAACAGAACTGCTGGATTTCTTCATTGCTGCCGGGTTCTTGCGCCAGAAAGTCATTGGCCGGGAAGCCCAGAATTTCCAGACCTTGTTCTTTTTTCTGCTGATAAAGCTTTTGCAGACCTTCATATTGCGGCGTCAGACCGCATTTAGAAGCCACGTTTACAATCAGCAGCACCTTGCCTTGATACTGGTTCAGTGTGGTTTCTTCACCCTGAATGGTCACGACCGGAATGTCATATACAGATGCCATGTGTTTATCCTAAAGTGATTTATTGTCGTTCTCTGTTGTAACGGGCTTTGCCCAATCCCGCAAGACCTATTGCTGCGGCTTTTGGCAGATTTTTGTATAGCGCTGCGTCAATGCGGCATATTTTAAGCAGGTGCGGAATCCCAGCAAAGTGGAGTGATGGAGCAATTTGAACGCAGCACAAGATTTCACCATCGCGAACTGCCCCAAAGCTGTTAAATTGGACTAGAATGAGGGCACAAGGAAAGTTTAAAAATAAAGTGAAAAGGCATTCATTCAGCGCAGGAAGCAGCGTCTGCTTCAGGCCGATCGACTCAACAAGGAACAGAATATGACACAGCAAGAAAAAATGCTGTCTTGGGCCATTCTTTTACCGGTCAGCGCGGTACTGATCTGGTCACTGAATATTGTCGTGACCCGCTATGTGACCGACTTTATCTCGCCGGTGAGCATCAGTTTTTATCGCTGGTTTTTTGCCTTTCTGATTCTGACCCCGTTTATTTTGCCGCGGGTGATCCGTGAACGCGCCCTGATTGTACCGCATCTGAAACAGCTGGCAGTGCTGAGTGCCTTTGGACTGGTGCTGTATCAGGGACTGGCCTATACCGCTGCGCATTACACCACCGCCACCAATATGGGCATTATTAATGCCTTTATTCCGATTTTTACCATTTTTGTGTCGATGCTGATTCTGCGCGATATTCCGAATCGCTACGCCATTATTGGCAGCCTGTTGTCCTTTGCCGGGCTAATCTATGTGATGGGGCAGGGCAATCCTTGGGGCTTGCTGCATGCCGGTGGTCAGTGGGGTGATCTGCTGATGATTATTGCCGTGTTTTTCTATGCCTTTTACGGGGTTTTTCTGAAAAAATGGCAGCTGCAGATTCCGTTAATGCTGAGCTTGTATGTGCAGATTCTGTTTGCACTGCTGTATCACCTGCCGTTTGTGGCCTGGTTGGGGCTTGATGCCATCAATATGGCCAATGCCGGCAGCGTGATCTACGCCAGTATTTTTCCTTCATTAATTGCCCCTTTGGTGTGGATGATGGCGATTCAGTGTCTGGGACCGAACCGCACCAGTATCTTTATGAACCTGATGCCGGTGTTTACCGCTTTAATTGCCTTTGTCTGGTTAAAAGAGGCCTGGACCATTTATCACAGTATTGGTGGGGCGATTATTCTGTTCGGAATTGTGCTGGCCCAGAAAAAAACTGTGGCGCCAGTGCTGCTGAAAGCTAAATAATTGCCTAAAAAACGAACAAACAAACTTAATTTTTTGCTTGAATGATCTCGTAAATAAAGGCAAATAGACTTTAGTCGAGGAGAGTAGCTTTTAGCTTCTTTAAAAAGCACTTTAAAAAGAGCAAGATAATTTGAGCTTTTTCAAATAATGGTTGATTAATCATAGGTTTAAGCTGCTTTTTAAGAGCTAAAATATATTTGTTTTTTTTAAACTGTTCACCCATAATACGCTCCATCGCAGATCAGCGACTGTTGCTGATTTGCCCAGAGATTTCGATACCCTCTGGATGTGATTGATACACATCCTTTTTTATGCTCAACCATCCCTATATGGTTGAGCTTTTTTTTGCCTGAAATTTCTTTCATTTCTGGCCCGATCTTCAGTCACGAATCACGGCACCGGTTTCAGCATCCAGAATACGGCTAGGTAACTGGCTGAGTCCCAAATCGCCATTTAAATAATTCAGCTGATTGCCAAAATACTGGCTGGCCTCTTGCAGGGAGTGCGCCGGTTCCTGTCCGGCCGGATTGGCACTGGTCGATACAATAAAGCCGCTAAAGGCATGACATAGCGCGACACAGAGCGGATGCGTGGTTACACGTACCGCGACTTTAGGATGCTGGCCTTTAATCCAGCTGGGAATATGCTCACCTGCCGGCAACAACCAGGTGGTAGCACGCTCTGCGGGTGGATTGAGCCAGGAGTCGATCACCTGTTGACGCTGTGGTTCGGCCAGGTTGTGCAGCAAATGTTCTACCTGGGAAATATGACCTGCCAATAAAATCACGCCTTTTTCAATCGGACGCTGTTTCAGTTGCAGAATCTGCATAAAAGCATCTTGGTTATACGGGTCACAGCCGAGACCCCAAACTGCCTCTGTAGGATAGGCCAGCACCTGTCCTTGCTGTAGACAAGTGGCTGCTTCGGCAACAGAGGTTGTAATCATGTGGTACACCTTTCGAGGTTATGCGGGGTGTACTATTGTGAACCTTATTGCGATGGACGACAACGCAGATATAGCCCCGATTGCTGCATTGCCATCCCGAGCAGCTCCAGTTCCATTAACTGAGCGGTTAAATGGGCGGTTTCCTGTTGCAGTTCGCTGGCCAGCTGGTCCATGTTTTTACCGACCCAGTCCAGCTGGCTGTATAGGGCCAACAGATGTTCGGGTAAGGTCGGGTGGGCAGCTGCAGATGCTGTAGCGGATAAGGTCGCCTGCTGCTGGCTCAGCCATTGGGTTGGCAAGGCCAGATCTTCAATGACCTGTTCCGGATGATCAACCAGAATCGCGCCTTCCCGAATCAGTTGATGGCAGCCCTGATGAAATTCACTGTAGATATGACCGGGAATGGCAAACACGGTTTTGCCCTGTTCAGCTGCCAGTTTGGCGGTAATCAGCGAGCCACTGTCCAGCGTGGCTTCGGCCACAATTACTCCCAGGCTAAGTCCACTGACAATGCGGTTGCGCCGTGGAAAATGCTGCTGTAGCGGTTTAGTCTGGGGCAGGAACTCACTGATAATAGTGCCATGCTGTTGCAGAATCTGGTCACGCAGGCCCTGATGTGTGGCTGGGTAGGTGAGGTCGAGGCCAGTACCCATCACGGCAATGGTACGTTGATGTTTCAAGCCACCCTGATGGGCTGCTTCATCAATGCCTTGCGCCAGGCCACTGTTAATAAAAAAGCCTTTTTCACTTAAATAATAGGCAAAGTCATAAGCCACCTGCCGGCCATGCGGACTGGCTTTGCGACTGCCGACAATTGCCACTTGCGGCTGAAGTAAAGGTTGTGCCTGTCCTTGGCCAAATAAAATTGGTGGCTTGTCGGTATAGGGCAGCAGTTGGGTGGGGTAACCGACATCTTCGGGAATAAGAATAAAATCGGTATGTTGCTGGACGCGCTGCAGCAAGTGCTGGAAGTCGGCTTGTGCCTGTGCTTGATGAAAATCCCGTGCGCGTTGCAGATGGTTCTGATGCAGTCCCAGTTCTGCCCAGCGCTGCAGGTTGCCGGCTTCGGTGGCCGCAGCGGCCGAACCGAAGTGCCGGATTAATTTATAAAAGCTGGGGAGTGAATGCTGAACCAGATACCACAGGCGAATCGTTGCGAGATGACCGGGTGATATCGTATTCAGCATGGCTCATCCCTCAGTCTTAATCTTCCATAATCGGTGGCTGAATACCGGCCCCGACTTTAATTGGTAGTTCGCTGTCCAGAATATAGGCATAGCTGAGCTGGTCAAAGGTTTTAAAGACCATGGCATAGCCAATACGCTCGCCTGGCAGCTGCACCCGTTCACGGGTTTTCGGATCGGTGACCACTTCGCCTTTTTGAGTTACAGCAAATACATGACCGGATTGCACGCCGTGCGCCTGACCACGGTCAATGGTGACCACACTGTGTTTAGCTGCGGTACCAATTGAACCCATCACGCGTACCACTTGGCCATCTGCTGCAATGTGTTCGGCATTGGTCGGGTAGAATAGGGTTGGTAACATCGGGTCATATTCTGGCAGCACACGATCGCCACGACGCACTTCGGCATTGTAGGTATCGGTCAGTTCCAGGGTGGTAATATCATTTTCACCGCGTACTGCAATACCGGATGCAACCTGAGTCAGCTCCAGACCGGCATTGTATTTTTTACCGTTGGCATCGGTGAAGATATACGGTTCGCCTTCACGATACACAGCATAACGCTGGCCAACTTGCAGACCCTGACCGCGGGCATAGACATTCTGGCCTTTGGCCGCCAGGACACGCTGATCCGCCGTGCCTAAAATATAAGGCGTCTGTTGCAAAGATTCAGGGGCAATAATGCTGGTGCGTTCCAGCCAGTGCTGGATGTACTCCAGTGGAATCACCGGAATGGTATTGTTGAGTGACTCGACCCGGATTTGCGGCTGCAGGCTGGTGGTGTTACCCGTATAACGACGGATAATACCTTCACAGCCATCACCTTCATCTTTACCAATGATCGGGCGGCCATCATAGGTACACATCAGCAGGCGATCTCCCGGGAAAATCCAGTGCGGATTTTTCACGTGCTTGTTGCTGGCCCAGATTTCACGCCAGCGCAGCGGGTTTTGCAGAAACTTCCTGGAAATATCCCACAGCGTATCGCCTTTTTTCACCACATACACATTTGGTGCATTGGCCTGTAAGGTCGGTGGGTTGATATTGCGTGCCGGTGCGGCCTGTACAGTACTGACTGCGCCCACCCCAAAACTGAAACAGACAGCAAGTGCCAGCGCCTGCTGTTTTAACCCCAAGGCACGAAAAGAAGATGTGCCCTTCAAAACCTTTTTCATTATCATAATTCCTAAAATTATGTATGTAGTTGCGTTATAATAACGATCTTACATACATTTTTTCGATGAAGCATTCCTTCATTCGGTTATTTGACCAATGGCAAAGCTGAGGACGTAATATGGCCTTATTACCTATTTTAAGTTTCCCCGATCCCCGTCTTCGTACCATTGCACAACCCGTCGAAGAAGTTACTGATGAAATTCGTCAGCTCGCCGCAGATATGTTTGAAACCATGTATGAAGCGCCCGGCATCGGGCTGGCTGCAACGCAGGTTGACCGTCATATTCAGCTGATTGTTATGGATCTGTCTGAAAACAAAGACCAACCGATGGTATTCATTAACCCCAAAATTACCCCATTGACTGAAGAAACCCAGCCTTATGAAGAAGGCTGCTTGTCAGTGCCTCAAATATACGACAAAGTTGAGCGTCCGTCACGTGTAAAAATTGAGGCAATTAACCTTGAAGGTCAAGCATTTGAGTTAGAAGCGGACGGACTTCTCGCTGTCTGTATCCAACATGAAATGGATCACTTAAATGGTAAGCTTTTTGTCGATTATCTGTCGCCATTAAAGCGCCAGCGTGCCCGTGAAAAAGTCGAAAAAGTGGTGCGTCAGCGTCAGAAAGTGGCGGTTAAACGCTAAACAGCCCTGCGACCAAAAGATCAGGACAAAACAGCCCAATTTCGATTGGGCTTTGTTATACTTGGGCCAGTCAAAAGCAGGAATATATGTTTGTTGATTCGTAGTGGTTTACTGCTCTCACTGATGGCAGTATTTTTACAGATTGCTGTTTTTTTACAGCCTTTGCTGCCGAAAGCCTATCAGGTGGCACCGGTCTGTGAAACCATTACGCGTGCGCTTTTATTGCCGGTTGATCATTCAGCGCATGGACATGCCCATTCCGAACATCTGTACAGTCAGCATCAACCAGTCATTTCAGATGACGGGCATAATCATCATGATGCCAATCATCAATGCCAGTACTGTACCGTGTACGGCAATCTCGTTTTACCGCCAGAACTCAGTGTGAAAGAAGTGCTTGATCGTATTCAAGTGCGTTTTATCGCTTTTGAAAAAGCTTTCCAGCATGTCTGGTTTGCACTGCAACGACTATTTCTTATTCCTCAGGGTAGGGCACCGCCACTGTTTGCATAAAACCGCGTTTGTTTTGCTTGGGTCTTGAATGACTTAAGCCGTGTTTTATATGTATTCCAGTGAGAAATGAAAAATGGCTCAGCCAAAATTCTTTTTACAGCCTCTTGCGGCTGCGATTTGTGTTGCTTGTTATTCACCAGTTGTGTTTGCAGAAACCCCAACACCCGTCCAAAGTCTGGCACCTATTGTGATGACTGCGCATCAGGGCAATGATGCCAACGGCCTGATTGTCCGTGCCGATCCGAAACAGCCAATTCAACCGATTCCAGCCACCGATGGCGCAGATTATCTGCAAAGTATTGTCGGTTTTAGCGCGGTCAACAGTGGCGCTGGTACCAATGGCGATGTGACTTTCCGTGGCATGTTTGGTTCGCGGATTAAAATTCTGACCGATGGCACAGAAAACCTGGGTGCCTGTCCGAGTCGTATGGATTCACCGACCTCCTATATTTCACCAGAAAGTTATGACCAGATTTCGGTAATTAAAGGCCCACAAACCGTGCAATATGCCAATACCGGTTCAGCTGCCACCGTGATTTTTGAGCGCCGTCCGGAACAGTTTGATGAAGATCAGCACTATCGTGGTCAACTGAGTGTGCTGGCCGGTTCATTTGGCCGTCTGGACCATAATATTGAGGTTGCAGCAGGCGACGAGCAGAAATATATTCGCCTAAATAGCAACCGTTCGGTATCGAATAGCTATCAGGATGGTGAGGGCAATACCGTGCCATCGGACTGGGAACGTTGGAATGCTGATGTAGCACTGGGCTGGACCCCGGATGCAGACACCTGGGTTGAATTGACCGGAGGGAAAGCCGATGGTGAAGCGGTGTATGCTGGCCGGATGATGGATGGTTCCAAATTTGCCCGTGAAAGTCTGGGTTTACGCATTGAAAAACAGAACATCACTGATGTGATCAAGAAAATTGAAGCGCAGATTAACTATAACTTTAATGATCATGTGATGGATAACTATAGTTTGCGTCAGTTTAAGCCGACCATGATGATGCCAAAAGAAACGGCTACCAACGTGGCGCGTAAAACCTTAAACGCACGTCTGGCAGTGACACATGAGTGGGATCAGCTGGATTTTATTACGGGTATTGATACTCAAAATAATGAGCACACAATCCGTAAGACCGATACAGAAAATAATATTGCCTATCATGCCTTACCACGTATCAAAGATATGAAGTTTCAGTCTGTTGGCGCTTTTGGTGAGTTGGGTTATCAGCTGAGTGAGCAGAATCGTTTGGTGGGCGGTGTTCGTGTCGATCAGGTTGAAGTAGATGCGGTACAAAGCACACAGCAACGTCAGGAAACCTTACCAAGTGCCTTTATCCGTTTGGAAAACCAGCATCCTCATCATGATGCTAAAACCTATATTGGTTTAGGTTATGTAGAACGTATGCCGGATTACTGGGAATTATTTAGAACTGATTTGAATGGTGTCGAAGGTTCGACATTTAAGTATTTGGAGCCAGAAAAAACGTTACAGTTAGATATTGGCTATCAGCATGAGCATGGTGCCTTTAGTTCATGGGCATCAGCATATGCAGGTTTGATTAATGATTTTATTCTGATGACCTATGATCCAACTGAACAAGTTCCAATGATGAAGAATGCAGCAGACTCACGTAATGTTGATGCCACCATTGCTGGAGCTGAGGTGGGGATAGGGTATCAGTTTACTGATGCTATTCAAGCAGATGTCAGCGCAATGTATGCCTGGGGTGAAAACACCACTGACAATACGCCGTTACCACAGATTGCACCGCTTGAAGGTCGTGTAAACTTACGTTATATCCAGGATCGTTATACCTTGGGTGCCTATTGGCGAATCGTAGATGGTCAAAACCGGATTAGCCAGAACCAGGGCAATATTGTGGGCTATGACTTGAAAGAAAGCGCAGGTTTCGGCACCTTGTCCTTAAACGGCACATACCATCTTTCCGATGGGGTTGATCTTTCTGTGGGAATCGACAACGTTCTAGATAAGACCTATACCGAGCATTTAAATAAGATGGGGGCGGCCGGTACAGGTCTGCCAATTACCCAGCAGTTCAACAACAGTGGCCGTAACTATTGGGCGAGAATGAGCTTTAAATTCTAATTAGCTCGAAATGCAGATAAAAAGCAGGACGAAAGTCCTGCTTTTTATTTTTAAAATTTTATTTATTTCAAAAACTTAATATAAATTGGTATTTCTAAATATAATAACGAACATTTTTCTTAAAATAATTTTTATAAATAAAACAATTATTTATAAATTTTTTGGATTATAAAATAAACACACGTTTCAGAAGTTTTTAAAAAGGTGTTGCAACCCCTCTGAAATCCTGTAGAATGCACATCCATCGGCGGTGATGTTGATAAAAACTTGTTGATAAACAAGGATTTAGCTAAAATGGTTGAGTTCTGGTTTAGGTGGTAAGTTTAGAAATAAAATCAACATTGCATGTTGACTTTCTA
>NZ_VPBF01000063.1:0-9001 GCF_013418865.1 Acinetobacter sp. YH12117 | reverse complement strand
AGTATGGGAATGTGAATGCGGAAGTGTAAATCAACGCGATTTAAACTCCGCCAAGAACATACTTGCGCTTGGGCATAAGCGTCTAGCAGTAGGAATCACCCTCCTTTCAGGTGGGTGAGGATGTCAAAGTAAAATCAATGGGCTGATGTTTGGGAGTCGGGTAATGAAAAGAATGCAAGCAGGTGTATGGTTGGGCATTGGGTTGTCTGCCATCTCGACATTGTCGCTGGCCGATACCAATCGCTGGGCCAGTTATCAGGGCGTGGAGCGAAAATCGCATGCGCAACATTATCCACAGCATCGCCCGTCTTATCCGCAGCACAGGCCGCCACAATATTATCCACCACGTCCGCATTGGGGCCATCAACCGGTACGTCCGGGCATTAGTATTCAATATCAGGCGCCCACCACCATTTACCAGAATTCGCAAAGTTATAGCTGGGTCAATGGTGATCCGAATGTGGCCCAGATTGAAAGCAGCACGCAGACCATCATTACCGACTGGCGCCGTTTAGGTTTGCCAGCTCCGCCAAATGGCAGCTACTGGATTTATGAAAATGGCCGTTATATTTTGGTGCCGAACCGTTAGATCATCTGGAGCGCTCAAGCGCTAAGGAAAACTATTTGAACCAAACTGATGATCTGGTGAATCTTCACTTAAAAATCAGCGCGCCGTGGTAGTATCTAGGCGCGCTTTTTTGTGCTTCAGATTTGAATGATGGACGTGATTTTGGTGTTTAGGCCAGTTCATCATCTTCCGGGCGTGGGGTCTTGCCTTGTGGCAACGGTTTTTCGCTGTGTTTATCCCGAATTACCGATGGATAATTCCAGGAAGCAAAACGTACCACCAGAATGGCAAAGGCCAGAATCAGAATCGAACCGGTAATAATCACCAGGTCAATATCCGCTTTATGGTCGTGCTGGATATCGGAAATCAGCAGCCGGGTCAGGGCGGTAATGGCAATATAAATCAGGAAGCGTACTGGCATGTGGTTGGTTTTAAAGTAAATGCCCACCATGGCACCGAGTTCCAGATAAATGAACAGCAGTAAAATATCATCAATCGTGGCATATTGTTTGACGGTCAGAATATCGACCACGGTATGGCCGGCTGACCAGATCACCATACAGCCAATCACGAACAGGGCAATATAGTGAAAACCTTCTACGGCCAGATTACCCAGCCGGTCGAGGAGGGTTTCTATTTTTTCTATAGTATGACTGTAAGATTGTGTGGTAATCCCCCCTAAAAATAATAGGATCTAAAAGTAGAATTTTCTCTTAAGATACGAGCAGGAGATTCTGCATGAAAACATCTAAATTTACTGACAGTCAGATCATGTCCATCTTGAAACAGGCAGAATCTGGCACACCTGTAGCGACCCTTTGCCGTGAACACGGCATGAGTAATGCTACCTTTTATAAATGGCGTGCCAAATATGGTGGTATGGATACATCATTAATGGCTCGACTGAAAGAGCTAGAAGCCGAAAATACCAGACTTAAAAAGATGTATGCGGAAGAGCGATTAAAGGCCGAAATCATCCAGGAAGCGATGGCAAAAAAGTGGTAAAGCCATCTTGCCGGCGTAAGATGGCACAACAGGCAGTTGCCCAGCATGCCATTAGTATTCGTTTGGCTTGTAAAGCATTTGGCATTAGTGAAACCTGCTACCGCTATCAAGCCAAACTCAGCGATGACAATGCACTCATTGCTGAACAGCTCATTGAACTCACTGAGGAAAATTCCGACTGGGGCTTTGGTTTGTGCTTCTCGTATTTACGGCATGTTGAGAGTTGCTGCTGGAATCACAAGCGGGTTTACCGCATTTACTGTGAGTTGGCACTGAATCTGCGTATTAAACCGAGAAGAAGACTAAAACGGCATGCGCCTGAACCATTGAAGGAACCAATCCGAGAAAATCAGGTTTGGTCATTAGATTTTATGCATGATCAGCTTTCCGATGGTCGCAAGTTTCGATTATTGAATGTGATTGATGATTACCGCCGCGAAGGCCTAGCCATTGAAGCAGGGTTCTCATTGCCCACAATCAGGGTTATTCGTACGTTGAATCAATTGCTGGAGTGGAGAGAAAAACCGTTAGTGATCCGATGCGATAATGGTCCCGAATTTATCAGTCACGAATTTGTGCGCTGGGCTACTGAGCATGGTATTCGTATTGAATATATTCAACCGGGTAAGCCACAGCAGAATGCGTATATTGAACGTTATAATCGGACTATACGTTATAGCTGGCTAAGCAAGCATCTATTTGACACACTGGAAGAAGTACAAGATTATGCAACGAGTTGGCTGTGGCATTACAACTATGAAAGACCACACCAAGCAAACAAAGGAAGGCCACCTCTAATGGCTGCTTAACCTCTACTTTTAACTTCGGTTATTTATGGGAGGATTACCTTTCTTATAAGGCATAGATTCAAGAATTTCTTTAATAACTGTTGGGTCCACTACATTCTCGTACATAGTATTAAAAGTATGTTTCTCATCTTCAGTGGTTTGAGCATTAACAATAGCTTTCAACTTTTGCTTATAGTCAGCATGACCTGCTTGATACATGGCAGCGTAACTCGACCAGAGAATATATTGCTTTTGTGGATTATCATTACTTAATTTTTCGTATTGTGCCTGATACAGCTTAGCTGCTTTTTCATAACATTTATTAATTTGATTGGTTGGCTTTTGTAATTTTCTTTGAATCAAACATTGGGTTTCTTGAATGCTTGCTGTGCTATCTAAAGCAAGAATTTTTGTTGCCAAAGCATTGGCTTCATTTAAATAACCTAATTGAAGTAGCACTTTTAATTTTAACTTTTGGACTTGCGTACTTGAATCATTGTCATCTGGAAACTTCTTTAGAAGCTTTTCCAGTTTTGCTTGTGTAGATATAATGTCCGCTTCAGTCTGGAGAGAGTTCATAATTTCATTGAACTCTGCTACAAGTGGTTTTAATACTTCTTGCTGGTTATCAGATTTCTCGCTCTGCACTTGGGCGATTTGGGTTGTACTATTTGGGTTATTACACGCAGCAAATGCGACACTTAATAATAGAATCGTTAATAGCTTATTCATAACTTTTTATACCTTGCGCGCTGCAGAATTTAAGGAAAACTTATATTTTTTTATAGGAGGCATTGGATGCACAGAACCCACGGTATCTGAAATTACTGCGGTATATCCGAGTTCAAGTTCTACATCAACAAGCTGCAAATTTGGTTCTGGCAATTTGATAGTGCAACTTCCTAAAGGGGCCTTATTTTTATCTGTTGGCCAATACCCTTTATCATTTTTTAACTTGGCTCTGGTAATCTCTTTCCCCTCTCTTGAAACTATAGCGGTCCCAAAAGGATAAACAGTTCCCTTGTGGCTCAATGGAGCTGCATTAATAACTACACTTAAAAATAGTTCCTTGCCTTGAACTTTGTAGTTTAGAAAATAGCTTACAGCTCCATCCAAGGGTGTTACTCCTTCATCACCTAAAAGAACAGCTTTATGGCTAATGTAGACATCAGTTTTATACTGCTCAATGTAATAGTTTTCATATTTTTCTTCTCTAAAACTATTAGTAGTCTGCTGTTTTTGTGACATTGGAGCAGATGAGGATTTTGCACCCGATGATGCTGCACCACCATTGTCTTGAACAACTAAGTTTTGTTGAGGCAATAATTTGCAACCGCATGAAAGGGAATCATTAACACGAGCAGCGGCTTTGCCGAAGATCTGCATGTTTGGATCACCAGAGATAATTGTTGCGACAACTTTATGTGTTGGGCAGGTAGCTTTATCACCGACACAAGCAACAGCAATACCGTCAATTAGAAACATACTGTTTCCAGAAATTACTTTTCCACCGCCAGTTGTAGGACAGCCTATTGTTATATATGGGGTTGCCAATTCTATTCCTTTTTATTTCCATGATGGCAAAAGCATAGCAAAGTGAGAATAGACAATACTGTTTATTTTTATTGTTCTAAATAGGTGGCGTATGCTATCAATAATAATGAATGTGGATATTTGTGTAAAAGTCCTCTAAGGAGGGTTTTACCTTGTTCCATCTTTAAGTTCAGCCAATATTTGAATCAAAAACTGTTCAGTATAAAATTTTTGGCAATTTTCTAACGAATTCATTAGTCTGTGATACTGCTGCATATATATGGAGTTTATACAAGTATCATCTTTTTCTTTAATCTCTAAAGGTAAAATTTTCTTCATCTCTAAAAAGAATGAGTCTAATATTTCATTCATTTGCTTGAGAGGAATGGCTCTATTACTATTGAAATAAAGATCAAATTCATTAAGGATAGATTTTAGTGTATAAAAACTTCTATTAAACTCAATTGCTGCTCTTTGATTTTTCTCAAGATTTATACTAGTGATTTTTAGTCTAGTATCTAGATCGGAATGGCTTTGTTGCATAAATATGTAAGCATCTGATTTAAATAAATTTAATTTTGGATCAAAAAATAATCAAAACTTCTAAAATCATATAGTTATGAAATCTTTGTGCAACAAAGCCCTGTTGAATTGCAAAATACAGCATTGTGGTACAAGTAGATGCAACTTTAATTATGATTAACTGTTTGAAAATGCAAGATAAAGAAACCGAATGCAACCATTAACAATCACAGCTAGACTGTCAGGATTCTACTTTTTCTACTTTGGGATGCCGTGCTGTCATATGCTCCTCCTGATGATGATGCTGAATGAATGAGACAAATTCATGCAAAAACTGTGCACAACTACAGGAAAAGTGGTGTAAAAACAGCAGGAAAAATGGATGCTATAAAAAACGCCTGACAGTGCAGGCGTTTTGAGAGATAAAAGGCTTAAGCCTGATGAGTGAAATAATCTTCCGAGAATTTCATGATCACATCAGAACCGGCTTTGATACGGGTAATCCGCATTTCCAGCTCTGGCAGAATACGTTGTACAAAGTACAGACCCAGCGCCAGTTTGTTCTGATAGAACTCACCCTGTTTGGCCTGTGCTGCTTGGGCAATACGGGCAAACATATAGGCAAAGCTGAGCAGGCCAACCGCGTGTAAATAATCGACCGCTGCCGCATTCGGGAATTCCGCATTTTCAGACGCCGCATTCAGAATGTATTGCGTTACCGATTCGACTTCTGTGGCTGCATCTAAGGTCGCATCTTTAATGAAGTTCAGATCGGCATCTAACTGGTTGGCAAAGTCACGGATTTCAGCAATATATTCTGCAATATAGGCGCCCTGACATTTAATGGTTTTACGGCCAATTAAATCTTGCGACTGGACGCCATTGGTACCTTCGTAAATTTGCGCAATACGTAAATCACGTACACATTGCTCCATGCCCCATTCACGGATATAGCCATGACCACCGAAGCACATTTGCGCATCCAATGTTGCCTGGAAAGCGGTATCGGTTAAATAGGCTTTGGCAATAGGCGTTAGCAGCGCCACACGGTCATTGGCTTTTTTCACCGCGTCTGCATCAGTCGAGAATTTGGTGATGTCCAGCTGTTGGCCGACATAGACTGCAAAGGCACGTGATGCTTCGTTGTTGGCACGCACATTCAAGAGCATACGACGTACATCGCCATGTACTAAAATGCTGTCAGCCGGTTTGTTTGGTGATTGTACACCTGAAGCGCTGCGGCCCTGTAAACGGTCAGTCGCATATTGTGCTGCATTCTGGTAAGCAAATTCAGAGGCGCCTAAACCCTGAATACCCATTGACAGACGTTCATAGTTCATCATCACGAACATGGCTGCCAGGCCTTCGTTTTCTTTACCGACCAGATAGCCTTTGGCACCATCAAAGTTCATGACACACGTGGCAGAGGCTTTAATCCCCATTTTGTGTTCGATAGAGCCTGGGCCAACCGGGTTACGTTCACCGAGTGAACCATCGGCATTGACCAGGAATTTCGGTACGATAAACAGCGAAATACCGCGTGAACCGGCAGGTGCATCTGGGGTTTTGGCCAGTACTAAGTGAATGATGTTTTCAGCCAGGTCATGGTCACCACCGGTAATAAAGATTTTGGTCCCGGTAATGTTATAGCTGCCATCTTCGTTGCGTTCCGCTTTGGTTTTAATAATGCCCAAATCGGTACCGGCATGTGGTTCAGTCAGACACATGGTGCCAGACCATTCACCTGAATAAATTTTTGGTAAATAGGTTTCTTTCTGTTCCTGAGAAGCATAGCTGCTCAGCGCCATGCCCGCACCAACCGACAGCAGTGGATACAGCATGAATGACGGGTTGGTGGCAAAAATCATTTCATCCGACAGAACGGTCAGCATTTTTGGCATGCCTTGACCGCCCCATTCTTCATCGGCACCCAGGCCAATCCAGCCGCCTTCGGCATATTGCTTGAATGCTTCTTTAAAACCGGCCGGTGTAGTTACGCTGCCATTGTTATATTGGGCACCTTCTTCATCACCAGTGCGGTTTAAGGGCAGGGTAACGTTCTGGGTAAATTTGGCCATTTCTTCAAGAATGGCTTCTGCGGTTGCAGCATCGAGGTGGGCGAGATTTTCGTTATTTTGCCAGAATTGTTCTGCTTGGAAGACATCATTCAGGATGAATTTCATATCGGCAAGCGGTGCGTTATAAATTGGCATAGTTCATTTCACCTGTTTCTTGTTTATTCATAGTGATCAGGTCAGTCTAAACGATGAGATTTCAATTGATTAGACGACGAAAGGTTAATATAGCGCGATAAATAGAGAAAAAGGACCGCCAACAGCTGGCCGTCCTTTTTACATCCATTACAAGTTACTACACATCACGTGCATTAGAAGGCGAAGTGTTCAGCATCAAGCGCCATCAATGGATCCAGGCCAGTCGCAATCACGTCAACATGCGAGCGTACACGTGGCAAGATTTTCTTGAAGTAGAAACGTGCAGTCGTCACTTTAGCATTGTAGAAGTCTACATCGGTAGTACCCGCAGCCAAGGCTTCTTGTGCAACCAGTGCCATACGTGCCCATAGATAAGCCAGTGTCACATAGCCAGAGAAGTAGAGGTAATCGACTGCCGCAGCACCGACTTCTTCAGGATTTTGCATCGCACGCATACCAATTTGCATGGTCAGGTCGCCCCATTCTTTGTTCAGTGCGGCCAGCGGTTCAACAAACTCTTTCATGCCGGCATTGTCTTTGTTGGCTTCTGCGAATTTGTGAATGATCTTGGTGAAGTCTTTCAACATCGCGCCTTGCGTACCCAGAACCTTACGGCCAAGCAGGTCAAGTGCCTGAATTTCAGTAGTACCTTCGTACAGGCAAGAAATACGCGTATCACGTACAATCTGCTCCATACCGTGCTCGGAAATAAAGCCGTGACCACCGAACACCTGCACACCGTGTTTTGCGGCTTCTGAACCGGTTTCGGTCAGGAAGGCTTTGGCAATTGGTGTCAATAAAGACAGGATGTTGTCGGCAAATTTACGGTCTTCTTCCTCAGCAGCCTGCTCAACCACGTCTGCATATTGAGCCAATAGATAAACCAGCGCACGGCCACCTTCAGCAAATGCTTTCTGGGTCAACAGCATGTTACGTACTGCTGGATGCACAATGATCGGATCGGCTTCTTTTTCTGGCGCTTTCGGACCAGACAGTGAACGCATGGCCAGACGGTCTTTTGCATACGCCAAAGCGCCCTGGAATGAAGATTCAGATGCAGACAGACCTTGTACTGCAGTACCGATACGCGCCGTGTTCATGAAAGTGAACATACAGTTCAGACCACGGTTTTCAGGTCCAATCAAGTAACCTTTGGCGTTGTCAAAGTTAATCACGCAAGTCGCGTTACCGTGAATCCCCATTTTGTGTTCGATCGAGCCACAACGCACAGCATTACGCTCACCGATTGAACCATCAGCATTCAGGTTGAATTTCGGTACGATGAACAGTGAAATACCTTTGGTGCCTTTCGGTGCACCTGGTAAACGTGCCAGAACGATATGGATGATGTTCTCGGCCATGTCGTGCTCACCAGCAGAGATAAAGATTTTCTCGCCAGAGATCGCATAGCTGCCATCCGCATTTGGTTCCGCTTTGGTACGGATAATGCCGAGGTCAGAACCGGCATGAGACTCGGTCAGACACATGGTTCCGGTCCAGACACCTGATACCAGATTTGGCAGATAGGTATCTTTTTGTTCTTGCGAACCGTGGTGCTCAAGGGTACGTACTGCACCATGAGACAGACCCGGATACATGCCCCAAGCCCAGTTTGCGGTACCGACCATTTCAGAAATGGTAATGCCCAGAGAGTTTGGTAAACCCTGACCGCCGTACTGTTCTTCAGCAGATAAAGACGGGAAACCCAGTTCGATATATTTTTGATACGCTTCTTTAAAGCCAGTCGGCGTGGTGACTACACCATCGTTCCAGGTACAGCCTTCGCGGTCGCCCACCTGGTTTAAAGGAGATAATTCATTTTCACAGAAGTCTGCAGCAGCTTCTAAATATTGGTCAACCAACTCACGGCTTACGTTTCCAGAGAATGCAGGGAGTTTTGCATAATGTTCTTCAGCATTTAATAATTCATGCAAAACAAATTGCATATCACGTAGTGGCGCTTTGTATTGTGGCATATCGGGTTCCTCAATACTGGTTTAACCAGCGGTTATAATCCTAAATCAGTGAGTTCACGCGCCTTCACAGGCGCATCTTGAATGTTTTAATCGTGCAACATCTTCTAATTGGGTACAAGCATTTCAACGGCTTTTCTTGGTGACTGTAAAGTCAAAGATTTTTAACTTGAAATAGCTAAGTGTATTGAGTGTAAACAGATTTATCGGTATAGGAAGTGGACAAATAGTCAAAAACGTAAACAGATATGTCCAATAAAAAAGGCGCACCATGCCACTGCTGTCCCATAGTTTGCTTTAAATAAAAAAACCTGAGTCCTAACAGTTAAAATATGAGTGCAAACAAACACTTTAACGACCAGGATTCAGGTTTTGTCACATCAGAATACCGTATTTCAT
>NZ_VPBF01000062.1:0-10356 GCF_013418865.1 Acinetobacter sp. YH12117 | reverse complement strand
AATAATTCAAGTGAATTTGTTTGAAAGAAGAACTTTAAAAGCTTTATTTTCACCCGATAAAATACCCATAAAACAAGAGGAAGCTCAAATGAGCTTCCTCTTGTGAAAAATTGTGGGACAGCAATGACGTGAAGTCCGCTTTTTTAATATTTGCTGATTAGTGACCGTGTCCCGTGGTATCGCTATGGCTTTCATCCATGGCAGCGTGTTCCGCTTCGGTCATCTGATGCTGTTCTGCGCTGGCCGCCGCACGAGCTTCACGCGCTTCGCGGTCAGCCTGAGCTTTGGCCAAAGCCTCTTCAGACATGGCAGGCGCATTTTTAAACGCATGTTGCTGGGTGTTGTGTTTATTCTGCTGGCTTGGCATATAGTCCGGTTCATTGCTCACGGCAAGATAGAACAGGCCAAGAAATAACGCACCTAAAACCGAGAAAATAATAAGTGCTTTCCAACCCCAAGGAGATTTTTCTGGAGATGAGTGGTCGGTCATAACAAACTGCCCAATTGGATAAAAAGAAAACTGAATCTGTTGAAACTTTATAACATAATTATTTCAAAGTCCAAGCCAAGAAAATGCTTTCCTTGCGCCGAGGCGCGGCTCAATACTGTCGCCAGAACAGACAAGAGGCCCTAAAGGCCTCTTGAATACTACCAAGATGAATGGGTTTAAATTTGTTCGCCTTGCGCGACTTTATCTTTCAATAACTGCGGTGGGGCAAAACGCTCACCATAGCGTTGTTCCAGAGCTTGTGCTCGGTTTAACGCATCTTTTAGTCCATATTGATTCAGGAACTGCAGGGCACCACCTGTCCACGGGGCAAAACCAATCCCGAAAATCGAGCCGACGTTACCATCTACCACCGATTCCAGCACGCCTTCTTCCAGACAGCGCAAAGTATCCAGCGATTGGACAAACAGGAAGCGGTCAATCAGTTCCTGCTCATCGACAGTCTGCTCTTTTTTCCAGTAACTGAGGCCTTCCCAGAGCGATTTTTTGCCACCTTCAGGATAGTCATAGAACCCGGCGCCGGCTGCTTTACCTTTACGGTTAAACTGATGGATCATGGTTTCAATGACTTCATCTGCACCTGAGCGTGGGCGTTCTTTGCCTTCCGCCTGCAAGGCTTTGCGGGTTTCTGCCGCGACATGCTCGGATAAGGTCAGCGAGACTTCATCCTGAATCGCCAGCGGTCCAACAGGCATCCCGGCTTTGAGCGCGGCCATTTCAATTTTGGCCGGATGGATGCCCTCTGCCAGCATACGCAGACCTTCCTGCACAAAGGTACCAAACACACGGCTGGTAAAGAAACCACGACTGTCATTGACCACAATAGGCGTCTTGCCAATCTGCTGGACAAAGTCATAGGCCTTGGCCACGGTTTCACGATTGGTGTTCTGGCCTTTAATAATTTCAACCAGTTGCATCTTATCGACCGGACTAAAGAAATGCAGGCCAATAAAACGGCTTTGATCTTTCGCGGCTTGCGCCAGACCGCTAATGGGCAGGGTCGAGGTATTGGAGGCCATCACGCCATCGGCAGCCAGATAGCTTTCGGCTTCCTGGGTCACCTGTGCTTTTAATTGCTGATTTTCAAACACCGCTTCAATGATCAGGTCGCAGCTAGCCAGATCTGCCGCTGAGGCCGTTGGGGTAATGCGTGCCAGAATCTGGTCGCGTTTTTCCGCAGTCATCCGCCCTTGAGCAACTTTTTTATCCAGCAGTTTCTGGCTGTAGGCTTTGCCTTTTTCTGCATTTTCTATAGCAACATCTTTCAGGATAACCGCAATACCTTTAATGGCTGCAGCATAGGCAATTCCGGCACCCATCATTCCGGCACCTAAAATACCGACTTTTTTCGCCTGCCACTGCGGAATATTCTGTGGACGGCTGGCACCGGATTTAATGGCATTCAGGCCATGCCAGAAGGTACCAATCATATTTTTAGAGACTTGACCGGTTGCCAGATAGGTAAAATAACGTGATTCAATGGTCAGTGCGGTATCGACATCAACCTGTGCACCTTCGACCGCGGCCGACATAATTGCTTCCGGTGCTGGATAACAGCCTTTGGTCTTGTCACGTAAAATCGCCGGAGCAATCGCCAGCATCTGCGCCACCGCTGGATGTTTCGGATCACCGCCCGGAATTTTATAGCCTTTTACATCAAACGGTTGTTGTGATTTCGGATGTGCCTGAATCCAGTTGATGGCTTTTTGCAGCATTTCATCTGCTGAGTCGGCCGTGTCATGGATCAAGCCCAAAGACAGAGCTTTTTCTACCCCAAACTGTTTGCCTTCGATTAAAAATGGAAAAGCGGTTTGCAGGCCGAGCAGACGTACCATTCGCACGATGCCGCCGCCACCTGGTAGCAGGCCCAAAGTCACTTCCGGTAAACCGAATCTGGTTTTTGGGTCATTCAAGGCAATGCGGTGATGGCAGCCCAGCGCCAGTTCCCAGCCACCGCCAAGAGCTGTGCCATTTAAGGCAGCCACCACCGGAATACCACGCGTTTCGATATAACGCAGCTGGGCTTTCATGCCTTCCACCATCTGGAAAAAATCGCTGGCCTGTTCCGGTTGAGCCTGAATCAGTTCATCGAGATCACCGCCGGCAAAGAAGGTTTTTTTGGCCGAACGGAAGATAATTCCGGCAATCTGTTCATCGGCTTTGAGTTTTTCCACGGTTTCCGCCAAAGCTGCACGGAAATCTGCATTCATGGTGTTGGCGGACTGGTTTGGCGAGTCTAGCGTTAAGATTACAATATTGTCGGCGTTTTTTTCGAATTGAATAGCGCTCATGCGGCTCCTCCTTAAACCAGTTCAATAATGGTGGCAATACCCATACCGCCACCGACACATAAGGTGGCCAGACCACGTTTTTTGCCCTGACGTTCCAGCTCATCCAGCAGGGTGCCTAAAATCATGGCACCGGTGGCCCCGAGTGGATGACCCATGGCAATTGCACCGCCGTTGACATTGACTTTGGCCGGATCGACCTGCATCTCGTTAATAAACCGCATCACCACCGCCGCAAAAGCTTCATTGACTTCAAACAGGTCAATGTCCTCAATGCTTAAGCCAGCTTTGGCCAGAGCTTTACGGGATGCCGGTGCAGGACCGGTGAGCATGATGGTCGGGTCAGCACCAACCAGTGCTGTGGCCAGCACTTTGGCGCGTGGTTTCAAACCCTGTTCTTGCACGGCTTTTTCCGAGGCCAGTAACACCAGCGCGGCACCATCGACAATACCGGAGGAGTTACCAGCATGATGCACATGCTGAATTTTCTCGACTTCAGGATATTTTTGCAGGGCGATGGCATCAAAACCCATCTGTCCCATCATTTCAAAACTTGGATTGAGTTTGGCCAGGCCTTCCGCGGTGGTATTCGGCTTAATAAATTCATCTTTGGCTAGAATTACAACACCGGCTTTGTCCTTGACCGGCACAATTGAACGCTCAAAATGACCATTGGCCTGCGCAGCCGCGGCTTTCTTTTGTGACTGCTCGGCAAAGGCATCGACATCGGCGCGGCTATAGCCATCAATGCTGGCAATTAAATCGGCACCAATGCCTTGCGGGACAAATTCCGAGGCCATGTTGGTTTCCGGGTCCAGCGCCCACGGGCCACCATCCGAACCCATTGGTACGCGGGACATTGACTCCACTCCACCGGCGACGACCAGATCTTCCCAGCCAGAGCGGACTTTTTGCGCGGCCAAGTTCACGGCTTCTAGACCGGAGGCACAGAAACGGTTGATCTGCACACCTGCCACATCATTGTTCCAGCCGGCAGCAATCGCTGCTGTTTTGGCAATATCGGCACCCTGATCACCGACCGGTGTGACGCAGCCCAGCACAATATCATCGACCTGTGAAGTATCCAGCTGATGGCGCTGTTCTAATTCACGCAACAGGGTGGTGACCAGACTGATCGGTTTCACTTCATAGAGTGAACCATCTTTTTTTCCTTTTCCGCGTGGTGTGCGAATGGCATCAATAATATAAGCCTCGCTCATGTGCTATCCCTTTGATGAGTTTTAAATTGTTATGCTTTTTGAGTGTAATAATTAATTGATGAAGTGCAATGACGAGAACGGGCGAGGTCAGATGATGCTTTTCGCCAATAAAAAAAGCCCTCACTTGGCGGTGAGGGCGGAGAGGAAGATCAAACCTGAAAAGACGTTGTCTAAAAAATGTTTAGTGATAACCGTGTAACTGGCGATATAGCCCTGGTGTCACTCCAGTCCATTTTTTAAAGGCACGGTGGAAGGTACTGGTTTCACTAAAGCCGACCTGTTGCGCTACATCTTCTAGCGTCAGTTCCGGATTCAGCAACAGGTGAATCGCGGCATCACGACGTAAGGCATCTTTGACGCCCTGATAGCTTTTACCTTCGGCTGCCAGACGGCGGCGCAGGGTTTGCGGCGACAGATACAGCATTGAGGCAACATCATTCAAGGTTGGCATTTCTTCGCCAATCTGGCTCTTTAAGACATCACGAATTCGTGAAGTTAAAGAGTTGGTATTCTTGAATTTCACCAGTAACTGTGCCGGTGCCGCTTTCAGGAATTCTTCCAGGGTTTCTTCATTCTGGCGAATTGGCAAGTCCAGATAGTCGGCCGCAAAGGTAATTTCGGTACGCGGCATATCAAACTGCATCACTGGGGCGAAGAACAGCGCATCATATTCATCGGCATGGGCAGGGCGCTCATAACCAAAGTGGACACGTTCCAGCGGCAGACGGCGTTCAATTAACCACGATGCCAGACCATGCCAGATCATCAGCATACTTTCAGTAATAAAGTGGTCCGGGTCCATGCTCTTAGGAATTAACGGCACCAGACGGGCTTCGTGTTTGTCACGTTCCAGCGTCACCGACCATTCATCGCCAAACAGTTTATAGAACTGGGATGACAGTTCTAAGGCATCACCCAAGGTTTTGGCATGGATGATCAGCTGGCACATGATGGCAAAAGTACCTAAGCGGCGGCCTTGAACATCAAAGCCGATGTGCTCGTCCTGAGTCACCATCCACAGCATTTTAATAAAACGGGTATATTGTTCTGGCGAGATTCGCGCTTTGGGCTGGCGTAACAGCTCGGCCTCAATACCCACGTGTGATAATAAGGTCTCGACGTCCATGCCTAGGCGTTTGACACCGGTTAGAGCCGCATTTACGAAGTGGATACTGATGGTATCGCGGCTCATATTAAAGCCTTCTGACTCTTTGTCTTTGGTAATCACGTATGTTTGACCTAAATGACATTAAAAATAAAGTTTTTGGCAATTTACTTGAGTTATTTTGCCATTTTACATATTAAATTGCCGAAATGATCAAGGTAAATGGCTGAACATGACATTGTGTTTATGCTTTTATATTTCTAAGATGATGAAAAAATCAACACAAATAGAGTAAAAACTCCAATGTCATACGCTTTAAACGGACTCAAAGTTTTAGATTTTTCCACCTTGTTACCCGGACCATTTGCCACGCTTTATCTGGCCGATTTAGGCGCAGAAGTGGTGCATATTGAATCACTGAACCGTCCCGATCTGGTCCGGCTATTTCCGCCCTATGCCAATGGCCAGGCGACTTCGCACAGTTACCTGAACCGCAATAAACAGTCGGTGACGCTGGATTTAAAAGACCCGGACAGCATTGCACAAATTAAAGCCAAAATTAAAGATTACGATATTGTGGTTGAGCAGTTTCGCCCTGGGGTAATGCAGCGTTTGGGGCTGGATTATGCCACATTGGCAGAAATTCATCCCGGACTGATTTATTGTTCCATTACCGGCTATGGACAAAGCGGTCCTTATCAGGCCAAGGCTGGACATGATATCAATTATTTAGCGCTTTCCGGTATTGCCGGGCATAGTGGCCGGGCACAGTCCGGGCCACCGCCAATGGGCATTCAGATTGCTGATGTTGCAGGTGGCTCACTACATGCGCTGGTCGGTATATTGGCCGCCGTCATTGAACGGCAAAGCAGCGGACAGGGACAATATATTGATATTTCCATGACTGACTGTGTGGCGGCCTTAAACAATATGGCTGCGGCAGCCAGCCTGGCCGGACAGGAACAGCAGCGTCCCGAAGCTGGCCATTTAAATGGCGCGATTTTTTATGACTATTATCGTACCTCAGATGGCCGCTATCTTTCGATCGGTGGTTTGGAGCCACAATTTATGCAAGGTCTGGCCGCGGTCCTGGAGTTGCCACTAATTGTGGAAAAAGGAAGTTCTTTTGATTCAGACGACCGGCAGGCGGTGAAACAGGCCATTGGCAATAAAATTCAATCCAAAAGCTGGGTAGAATGGCAGCAAATATTTGCCGAGCAGGATGTTTGTGTCGAACCGGTGCTGTATTTAGAAGAAGCGCTGCATTCACCACTGGCCCAGCAACGCGAATGGGTGGTTCAAGTGCCACTGGAACAGGACAGCCCAGACACTGAAGCGCAGTTGGCCTGCCCGATTAAATTCTCGCGCTCCAAAG
This sequence comes from Acinetobacter sp. YH12117, assembly GCF_013418865.1. Taxonomy (NCBI): domain Bacteria; kingdom Pseudomonadati; phylum Pseudomonadota; class Gammaproteobacteria; order Moraxellales; family Moraxellaceae; genus Acinetobacter; species Acinetobacter sp. YH12117. Next base: position 3,860 of record NZ_VPBF01000062.1, on the reverse strand, counting down.
CTCGTTATGATTTCCGTGGCCAAGGTTTGGGGCAGGGGAACTGGTAACGCGCCAGTCTATAAAAGAGGTTTATCAGCCAATATAAGATGTTTATCCAGACCCAAAAGTGAGGATAAACATCTTATGAAAAAAAATGCTAAATAACGCAAAAAATAATGAAAGATCCAGAAAGTAATAATGAATGGCTGCAAAGGCTTGCTTACAGCGCAAGTCCAGCTGACTTATCAATAAAATCGCTATGAAATATGTAAAAAACGCATTTTGTTGATAGATAAAATGTCGCTATCCTGTCGGTCGTTATAATGAAACTACTAGCTGTACGCCATGTATTTATATACTGATTTCGATCAGCAACTGATTAATGAACGTGTTGCGCAGTTCCGTGACCAGACGGAACGTTATTTAGCGGGCAAATTGACAGAAGATGAATATCGTCCACTTCGTCTCCAAAATGGTTTATATGTACAGCGCTATGCGCCAATGTTACGTATTGCCGTGCCTTATGGTTTAATGAGCTCGACCCAGCTGCGTAAAGTCGCTGCCTTGGCCAAGGCCTATGACCGTGGTTATGCCCACGTTTCAACACGTCAAAATATTCAGTTTAACTGGCCTGCACTAGAAAACGTGCCAGATATGCTGGCTGAACTGGCCACAGTTCAGATGCACGCGATTCAAACCTCAGGTAACTGTATCCGGAATACCACCACGGACCAGTATGCCGGTGTGGTCGCTGGTGAAATTGCCGATCCGCGTCCGACCTGTGAGCTGATCCGTCAATGGTCGACTTTCCATCCAGAATTTGCCTTCTTGCCACGTAAATTCAAGATTGCGGTATCTGCACTTGAAGAAATTGACCGTGCGGCAACTGCTTTCCATGATATTGGTGTGTATATTGTACGCAATGCAGCCGGCGAAATGGGCTATAAAATCATGGTTGGCGGTGGTTTGGGTCGTACCCCAATCATCGGTGCAGTGATTAAAGAATGGCTGCCACGTGAAGACTTAATTGCTTACTTGGAAGCAGTGCTGCGTGTCTATAACCTGCACGGCCGTCGTGATAACAAATATAAAGCACGTATCAAGATTCTGGTAAAAGCACTCACGCCAGAAGTATTTGCCGAGAAAGTTGAAGCTGAATTTGCACATACGGTGAAAACCTTAAAAGTCGATGCAGACACCCTGAAAAAAATGGATGAGAACTTTACGCCATTCGATTATCAGGACTATGCAGATGAGGACTTCACCGCGCTGTTTGCACAATATCCGAAGTTCAAGCAATGGTTTAACATCAATACCAATGCACACAAAGTGAAAGGCTACCGTATTGTCACCATTTCACTGAAACGTGCCGGTATTGCCCCGGGTGATGTCACCACGGAAGAAATGAACCTGATTGCCGACCTGGCTGATCAGTACACTTTCGGTGAATTACGTACTACACACGAGCAGAATATTGCGCTGGTAGATGTACCACAAAAAGACCTGTTTGCCTTATGGCAAACCCTGGATCAACACAATCTGGCGCGTGCGCACATTGGTTTCTTGACTGATATTATCTGCTGCCCAGGCGGTGATTTCTGCTCGCTGGCCAATGCCAAATCAATTCCAATTTCTGAAGCGATTTCACGCCGTTTTGATGATCTCGATACCATTTACAACCTGGGTAAACTGGATCTGAACATCTCCGGTTGTATGAATGCCTGTGGTCATCACCATGTCGGCAACATCGGGATTTTAGGTGTTGATAAAAAAGGCGCGGAATTCTACCAGATTACCCTGGGTGGTAATGCTGATCATGATGCCTCAATCGGTGACATCTTAGGGCCATCATTTGCTGCGGAAAAAGTGCCAGATGTGGTGGAAGAAATTTTAAATACTTATCTTGACCTGCGCCAGGAAGGTGAAGAGTTTATTGATACCTATCGCCGTGTTGGCATTCAACCATTTAAGGAGCGTGCATATGCTTAATACCGCACTACAAGTGCTCTCTAAAGATGGCACGATTGCAGACAATACTTACCAAATTATTGGTGAAGATGGCGTGTTACCACAAGGTGATGTGGTGTTGACTGTTGAGCAGCTCGATCAACTTGCTAATGTTTCAGGTAAAAAAGCATTGTACTTAACCGTAGATGCTTCGCCTGAAACCAATGAGTTTCCGTTAGATCAGCTCGATGCCATCTTTATTGAGTTTGCAGGCTTTAACGATGGTCGTGGTTATTCATTTGCAGCACTGCTTCGCCGTCAGGGTTTTGAAGGCGAACTCCGTGCCACAGGTGATGTATTTAAAGATGTACTGAACTATATGAAGCGTTCCGGTTTCGATACCTTCGTGATTAAAGAAGGTAAAGATATTCAGGAAGCGGCAGCCGGTCTGGGTGATTTTACCCATCCTTATCAGGCTTCGACGGCCGTGGCTCAGGCACGTTATCAAACGGGTGCTTAATTTCACCCGTTGCGAAAAACCTCCGGTCAGGAGGTTTTTTTGTTTTTATGCGATAGATTTAGATCAGCATCGCGACTGACTTTGCTTTAATTTGGTGCAAATACAACATTGTGGCACAATATGGTGCATTCTGTGAGCAGGCTGAATCATGGCTTGAATCCACAGAAGAAGCACCCAATCATCTTCGTTTTATGAATCTGATTTGGAAAAGTTTAACTATTAGCTTGAAGTGACTTGTCTGTATGCAACATTCTATTCGTATTGGTATTGCTGGTTATGGCAATTTAGGGCGTGGTGTGGAAACTGCCATTCAAAAGAATCCAGATTTACAGCTTGTGGGTATTTTTACTCGCCGTGCGCCTGAAACTGTTTCACCCTGCTTTACTGAAACCAAAGTTTTTCATATGGATGCATTGGTTGACTTCCAGAATCAGATTGATGTACTGATTTTATGTGGTGGATCGAAAGATGATTTGCCTAAACAGACCCCTGAATTAGCAAGTAAATTTAATACTGTCGACAGCTTTGATACACACGCACGTATTCCAGAGTTCTTTGATGCTGTAAATGCGCCAGCACTTGCGAACAAGAAAACAGCCATGATTTCGATTGGCTGGGACCCAGGTATGTTCTCCATCAATCGTTTGTTCGGTGAAGCATTACTTCCAGACGGTGAAACCTATACCTTCTGGGGTAAAGGTTTAAGTCAGGGTCACTCAGATGCGATTCGTCGTGTTGATGGTGTGAAAGCGGGTGTGCAATATACCCTTCCCTCCACCAATGCGATGGACAAGGTGCGTAGTGGTTCACGTCCAGAGTTAAGCACCCGAGATAAGCATACGCGTGAGTGCTATGTGGTACTTGAAGAAGGTGCAGACGCAGCCAAGGTTGAACAGGCCATTGTGACCATGCCGGACTATTTTGCTGATTACAATACAACGGTAAACTTCATTGATGAAGAAACTCTTCGTAATGAACACAATCGTATGCCACATGGTGGATTCGTGATTCGTAGTGGCAATACCAGCGATGCCCATAATCAAGTCATGGAATTCTCTTTGAAACTGGAGAGTAATCCTGAGTTTACGGCAAGCGTATTGGTGGCTTATGCACGTGCGTGTTACCGCATGAACCAGATGGGTCAGTACGGTGCGAAAACCGCATTTGATGTTGCACCAGGTTTATTGTCGATGAAGTCACCGGAACAACTGCGTAAAGAAATTCTTTAAGTATTAAAATTTAAACGGTTACTTTAATTGTGATGATAAAAAGCCTCTCCAAGTGGAGTAATGCCAGTCAGTTAAGAGATTGACTGGCTTTTTCTTGGGTATTTTTGAGGTTTTCCTTTTACAACCCTTGGATAACTCCTCATCCTTCTCTCAGGTATAACATACCGATTAGATTTCTCCATTAA
>NZ_VPBF01000061.1:0-10358 GCF_013418865.1 Acinetobacter sp. YH12117 | reverse complement strand
CCTCTTAGCGCTGATGGTAGTGTGGGGTTACCCATGTGAGAGTAAGTCATCGCCAGCTCATTAATTCAAAATCCCCCTAGCTTAAACAGCAGGGGGATTTTTTTATGCAGAAAATTTGTGTGCTTAATAAAGCAAAATAAAACTTATGTCTAATGAGAATAATATATAAAACTTTAATTATTAATAGGATTGTAGACTAATGTTCAATTCTTATTTTCTGTAAATTGTGTGAAAGTTGCACCATCTACTCCACTAGCAAAGTGTGGATGAAGAAGGCTCGAAATGAGGGTCTTCATTATGGGTTGCTATGGAAGTTCACTGAAACACAGACTCACAGGAGGTGAGGAATGACACATCAAACTATTAACGTAAATGATGTCATTGATCACGCAAAATTTAAACCATTTCATTTTAATGTAGTGGCATGGTGTCTACTGATCATTTTATTTGATGGTTATGATTTAGCCATTAATGGTGTGGTATTGCCTTTATTAATGGACGAGTGGGGCTTAAGTGCGGTGCAAGCCGGTATGCTGGCCAGTACTGCATTGGCAGGGATGATGTTCGGTGCCATGATTTTCGGCTCGCTGGCCGACAAAATTGGCCGTAAAAAAGTCATCATGATCTGTATTGTGTTATTCAGTGGTCTAACCTTCGCAGGTGGCTTTGCTTCTAATCCGACAGAATTCGGTATTTTGCGCTTCCTGGCCGGTTTAGGGATTGGTGGGGTGATGCCTAACCTGGTGGCTTTAACCTCTGAATATGCGCCAAAGAACATGCGTAGTACGCTGGTGACCACCATGTTTAGTGGTTATGCGGTTGGTGGTGTGATGGCAGCATTATTGGGTGCCTGGTTAACCCCAAGCTTTGGCTGGGAAATCATGTTCTTCATTGCCGGTATTCCCCTGTTGCTATTACCGATTATCTGGAAATTCCTGCCTGAATCGCTGATGTTTATTGTGAAAGAGAACAAGCAGGAACAGGCGCGTCCAATCATGGCCCGCTTGGCCCCAGAAGTGCAGATCAGCAATGAAACCAAATTTGAACTGCATCAGGTTGATGTGCCGGAAGCAGCCAACGTGGTGAGCCTATTCAAACGTGGCCGTGCGTTAAACACCTTATTGTTCTGGTTAGCGTTCTTTACCTGCTTGCTGACCATGTACGCCTTAAGCAGCTGGTTGCCGAAACTGATGATGGCGGCAGGCTATTCAATGGACAATAGTCTGATGTTCATGATGGTGATGAACGTGGGTGCCGTGGTTGGTATTGTCGGCGGTGGTATTCTGGCTGACCGTTTCCATCTGAAACCGGTACTGATGTTCCTGGGGATTATGGGCGCGATTGTGATGAGTCTGATGGGCTTCCAGTCAAACCAGTTCTTGCTGTACATTCTGGTATTCCTGGCGGGTGCAGCGTCAATCGGTTCACAAATGTTGCTGTATAGTTATGTGGCGCAATACTATCCACTGGCAGTACGTTCAACCGGAATTGGCTGGTCATCTGCAATTGGCCGTATGGGTGCGATTGTTGGACCAATCCTGATTGGTGGCTTACTCGGTATGAACCTGCCAGCACACTTCAACTTTATTGCTGTCGGTTTACCGGTATTGATTACCGCAATTGCCGTAGCGCTAATCATGAGTGAAGATGAAGCAGAACAGATTAAAGCAGGCAAAGCGGCGATTGCCAAAGCCTAATTGGTATTAAATGAAAAAAGCCTCCATAGATTGGGGGCTTTTTTTATGGCATTAAGAAAACAAAAACCACAGATAAAAAGAAACCCCATCATCCTGACGGGGTTTCTTCGTATTTCGTGCTTTAGGTATAACTCCTGTCGTACCTCACGATCCTGGTGCGCAAACTAATTATTGTTGTTTTCCGTTTGGGAAACGTCCTGTTTCCTGATGAATTTAGAATACGAAAATTCTGGGTTTGCTCCTAGCCTCAATTGTCTTCATTCGGTGTAAGCCAAAACGGACAAAGTCCGGCAGGTTACGCAAGTGTTCTTGGTCAAAACTGGCTTTGGGCTACAATCAAAGTATTGTCTGTTCTGTTTTAGGAAATGTCATGGCAAAACTACAACAATATTTGACCTGGCCTGCGGCATTGCTCATCGCAGGATTAACCACCGGATGTAATGCCCAGACCGAGCCTGCCAATTCAGCGAAAGCCGCCCAAAGCAGTGAAACTAGCAAGACCAGCCAGTCTTATCAGCTGGAACGGGTGGCGCGCTTACAGGAACCGTGGGCGATGGCTGAGCTGCCCGATGGCCGCTTGTTAATTACTGAAAAGCGTGGACGACTCAAATTGTTTAACCCGAGCAATAAACTGCTGCTTGAGGTTAAAGGTGTCCCCAAAGTTGCCTATGGCGGGCAGGGCGGTTTGGGTGATGTCGCGCTGCATCCACAGTTTGCCCAGAATCGCTGGGTCTATTTAAGTTATGTGGAAGCCGGCACAGGCGGTTATGGCGCGGTGGTGGCGCGTGCCGAGCTGGATTTAAAAGATGCGGCTCAGCCACAATTGAAAAATGTACAGCAGATCTGGGTCCAAGTGCCGAAAGTTCCGGGGCAGGGGCATTATGCCCACCGGCTGTTATTTGATCAGGCCGGCTATTTGTGGGTCAGTTCGGGAGAGCGACAAAAGTTTGACCCGGCACAGGACCTGAATTCCAATTTAGGGAAAATCTTACGTTTAAATGCAGATGGCAGCGCTGCGCCAGATAATCCGTTCCGTGCTCAGGGCCAGATTGCGGCACAGGTATGGAGTCTGGGGCATCGGAATCCCTTAGGTATGGCATTTGACCCGGCGGGGCAGCTGTGGGTAATTGAGATGGGACCCAAAGGCGGAGATGAGCTGAACCGGATTGAAAAAGGCGCCAATTATGGCTATCCGATTGTGTCCAATGGCGATCATTATAGTGGTCAGCCAATTCCGGATCATGCGACCCGGCCAGAATTTAAAGCGCCAGAACTGGACTGGACCCCGGTCATTTCACCTTCGAGTCTAATCTTTTACCGTGGCGATCAGTTTCCACAGTGGAAAAATAAGGCCATTGCCGGAGGATTGTCGTCGCAGGCGATTATTGTGATTGATACCCAGGCTCAACCGGTACGTGAAGTACAACGGCTGGACATGAAACAGCGTATTCGCGGGGTGATTGAAGCGCGTGACGGTCATTTATGGGTGATTGAAGATGGCAAAGGCGCCAGCTTGCTGAAAATGACAGCCAAATAATGAATTCGTAGATAATAAAAAGCCCCGACGTCCTGTCGGGGCTTTTTAGATTCAGTTCTCAGATATCACTCCTGTTATATCTGTGCGTGCATCCTGCATGCGGCTTATGATTATTGTTTTATGCAACGAGACCTCCTGTCCCAGTATGGTTTTAATATACGTCAGGCGATCAGAACCAACCAGCCGCAAAACCCGACAAGTACTGTACGCTCAGGCGTACAACAGCAATTGATTTAAAATAGCGCATCATCTACAAGAACCAGAACATAAAGGACTGAAATAAAAGAAGCCCGAACATCCTGTCCGGGCTTCTCTGGATTCATTATTCCGGTATAACTCCTGTCGTACCGATCAGCATCCTGCTGTTGTTGCTTTTATTGTTATTGTTTTGATTTAAGAGACCTCCTGTCTCTGTATGTGGGTACTATAAAATGAAAGCGCTCTGCGCCCTAGTCGCAGTTCACCACAGCTGCTGTAAGAAAATGCTTACAGGGCTGCTGGCATTATGAGCTGACATATTGAATCAGCTTGTCGACTACCTGTTTCAGGGTCTTGTCATCAAATTCATTCGGTTCAAAGCTTTCGCTACGGTTACGGCTAAAAATATCGCGGATTTCCACCACTGCATTGCTGTCAATCAGTCCCAGCTGGGTGCCGACCTGACGGATCTGGTCAATCGAGCGTGATCCATTGGTGGCACCATAGCCGATATAAGCCGCCGGTTTGCCTTGCCACTCTTTGCCCAGATAATCCAGCGCATTTTTCAAGGCCGGGCTATAGCCATGGTTATATTCGGGGCTGATAAAAATAAAGGCATCGCCCTGGGCAATTTTGTCGGCCCATTCCTGTTGACGCGGCTGGTCATAAATACCGCTTAGCGGCGGATTCGGACCGGCAAACAGGGGTAAATTCCATTCTTTTAAATCGACCAGCTCGGTCTGCACGGTACTAAAGTTATAGCTTTTAATGGCCTGCTGTACCCAGTGTGCGACTTTAATGGCGGTACGTCCCTCGCGTACACTGCCAACAATAATCTGAATATTCATGTTTTATCCTGTGTTGTTTTTGCTGTAGGGATCAAATTAACGTGAATTGCGTTAGCCTGAATAGAGTCAGTTTGTATCTGCCTCATGAAAATGGCATAAAAAAAAAGCTCCCGAAGGAGCTTTTCAAAAATGTGGAACTTTTATTTCAGTTGAATGCCTTGCTGGCCCGCTGGGGTGACTTTAAAGATTTCCACTTCAAAGGTAATGTCTTTACCGGCCAGTGGATGGTTAAAGTCGACTTCGGTGATGTCATCATTGACCGATTTGACCACGCCATACAGGCTTTGTTTGGCCTTATCTTCAAACTCGATCATGTGGCCTTCAACCGGACGCTGTTCAAACTTGACGGTGTCAAAGGTTTGGACATTTTCCGGGTTCCATGGACCAAAAGCCTCTTCTGGTGGCAGGCTCACGGTACGACGGTCACCAGCACGCAAGCCAAACAGGGCTTTTTCAAAACCCGGTAACAGGCTGCCATCGCCCATCACCAGACTGACCGGTTCGGCACGGCTACGGGTATTGTCAATTTCCGGGCCGCTTTCAATGGCCACAGAAAAATGAAGTTCAACTTTAGAACCCGCTTCAATACGGGTGTCTTCGTTCGGATTGATAAATTCAGTCATGTTGCGCCTGCGCACGTTGAATACGGTGTTTTTCCAGGAAAAACGTATCAATAAGAAGCAAGATGGTGCCTAAGGTAATGGCACTATCTGCAATATTAAAGGCAGGGAAGTGGCTGTTGTTGTAGTAAACATGAATAAAGTCGACCACATAGCCCAAAGCGACCCGATCAATCAGGTTACCAATGGCCCCGCCCAGAATCAGGGCAATGGCCAGCGGTAATACCAGCATGTTCTTTGGCATACGCATCAGCCAGAACACAAAGATCACGGACACCAAACCTGCCAGTGAGGTGAAGAAATAGCGTTGCCAGCCACCCGCATCGGACAAGAAACTAAAGGCTGCGCCATAGTTATGCAGTAATGTCCAATTTAAAAAGGGCAGCACAGGCACCGGATCTGCATAATTCAGATGGGTGACTGCAATCCATTTGGTCCATTGATCCAGAATAATCGCCACAATAGACAGTCCGATCCACCACAAATTGTGTGGATAGAACTGGAATAAGCCCTTTTTCGGTTGTGGATTAGGCATATTTTCTCTCTTCGCCTTGGCCTGTCGGGAGGTTAATAATACAACGACCACATAAACCTGGATGTGCAGGATGTGTATTCACATCTGGCAGGACGTGCCAGCAGCGTACACATTTCTCGCCATCTGCGGCAGACACTTTCACGTTCAGACCGTCAAGATCAGAAGCTTCGCCTTGTGCGGCATCAAACTCATTCACAATCACCTGAGAGGTAATCAGGACAAAACGCAGTTCATCGCCCAGTTTATCCAGCACTGCTTTCAGCTCGGCATTGGCCCACAGCTCCACTTTGGCAGACAGGTTCGAACCGACGGTTTTTGCAGTACGCGCCGCTTCAATAAACTTGTTCACGGCAGATTTTACGGCAATTAACGTTTGCCATTCGCTTTCAGCCAGCACGTTGGCTTCAGAGGCCACCGGCAGCTCATACCATTCAGCGGTGAATACATATTTTTCTGACTGCTCAGGAATCAGTGGCCACGCTTCTTGTGCAGTGAAGCTCAGGATTGGCGCCATCCAGCGTACAAAGGCCTGTACCAGGTGATACAACGCAGTTTGCGCGGAATGACGCGCTTGCGAGTCTGCTTTGGTGGTGTACTGACGGTCTTTGATGATGTCGAGATAGAAACCACCCAAGTCATTAATACAGAAGTTGGTCAAGGCGCTGGTGACGATATGGAAGTTCATATCTTCATAGGCTTTCTTGATGGTTTCTTGTACTTCAGACGCACGTTGCAGGATGTATTGATCCAGCGCAATCAGCTGATCCACCGGCAGGGCATCAGTCGATGGTTTAAAGCCGTTTAAGTTGGCCAGCAAGAAACGCAGCGTGTTACGAATACGGCGGTAACCGTCTGAGGCACGGCTAAAGATTTCTTTACCGGCGGTCATTTCATAACGGTAATCCGCAGAGGCAATCCAGAAACGTAAGCCGTCTGCACCCATGTCTTTAATGATGTCTTGCGGGGTAATGATATTCCCGAGTGACTTCGACATTTTGCGGCCTTTTTCATCGACCACGAAACCATGCGTTAACAAGCCTTTGTATGGCGCACGTTCATTGATCGCAATCGAGGTCAGCAGTGAAGACTGGAACCAGCCACGGTGCTGATCCGAACCTTCAAGGTACAGATCGGCCGGATCTTGCAGCTCTTCACGTTCACGCAGCACGGCATAGTGGGTTGTACCCGAGTCAAACCAGACGTCTAAGGTGTCACGTACGGCGTTGTAGTGTTCAGCATCATCACCAATGAAGTCTTTGGCTTCACGGTTATACCAGCCATCAATACCTTCCTGTTCGATCAGTTTAGCCACTTCTTCGATCAGTTCAGGGGTACGTGGATGCAGTTCGTTGGTGTCTTTATGCACGAAGAACGGGATTGGCACGCCCCAGGTACGCTGACGCGAAATACACCAGTCCGGACGGCCTTCGATCATTGCCTGAATCCGGTTTTTACCCCAATCTGGCACGAAGCTGATCTCGTTTTCAATTGCATTCAGGGCGCCTTGGCGTAAACCTTTGGCATCCATGCTGATAAACCATTGTGGTGTGGCACGGAAGATAATCGGGGTTTTATGACGCCAGCAGTGCGGATAGCTATGCTTGATGGGATGATGTGCCCACAATTTGTTGGCTTCGCCCAGCGCGGCAATAATTTGCGGATTGGCTTTATAAATATGTTCACCAGCAAAAATTGGCGCAGTCGGTAAATAGACACCGTTGCCGCCCACCGGGTTGTCGACTTTCAGGTTATATTGCAGGCCGACTTTATAGTCGTCTACACCGTGGCCTGGTGCAGTATGCACGGCACCTGTACCGCTGGCATCGGTGACGTGTTCACCCAGAATCACCGGCACTTGACGCTCAGTAATTAACGGATGTTGCAGCACCAGATTTTCCAGTTTGCTACCGGCAAACTCGGCCAGCACTTCAACCGAGCTGAAGCCATAACGCTGGGTCGCAGATTCTACCAGTGTTTTTGCCAGAATAAAGTTTTGCTCGGCCTGTTCTTCACCACGCGCCTTGACCAGTTGATATTCAAGTTCGGCATGTAATGCTACCGCCTGGTTGGCTGGCAGGGTCCATGGGGTGGTGGTCCAGATCACGATATCGGTTGAGTCTTTAACGTCAACACCCAAACGTGCAGACAAATCAGCTAAGTCAACCACTGTAAAACCGACGTCAATTGCATCGGATTTTTTATCTTCATATTCAACTTCAGCTTCTGCCAGCGCTGAACCACAGTCCAGACACCAGTTCACTGGCTTCAGGCCTGGCTCGATATGACCGGCTTTGGCAATGGCACCCAGAGAACGGACAATATCTGCTTCCTGCTTGAAGTTCATGGTCAGGTATGGGTTGTTCCAGTCGCCGAACACGCCCATACGGATAAAGTCTTTCTTTTGTAGTTCGACCTGGGTGTAGGCATATTCACGGCAGGCTTTACGGAAGGTCGAAGCATCAACTTTGACGCCGACTTTGCCAACTTTTTCTTCAACTTTCAGTTCAATTGGAAGACCGTGACAGTCCCAGCCTGGCACATATGGCGCGTCAAAACCGTCCATGACACGACTTTTAATGATGATGTCTTTCAGGACCTTGTTGACCGCGTGACCAAGGTGGATTTGACCATTGGCATACGGAGGGCCGTCATGAAGCACATATTTTTTCTTGCCGATACGCGATGCACGAATCTGCTGATAAATGTCATCGGCATACCACTCTTCTAACCATTTCGCTTCACGTACTGCGAGGTTTGCTTTCATTGCAAAGTCAGTACCTGGGAGGTTCAGTGTGGCTTTATAGTCCACTGCATTTTCAGGAGTTTGCTTATCGCTCATGCAAGTTGTCTTCCAATTTAATCAGCCATTTGACTGACACGTTTTACAGTAAAAATGTGAGTTATTCAAAAGGGAATTTTGGGGTGCTGCGGCGAAACTCAAGCAGTTTCTCCACATCATCATCAATTCCAGCTTTTAAGGCTTCAAGCGAAGGATAGTCCTTTTCGCCATGTAAATAGTTTAAGAACGTCACCCGCATTAACAGGCCATACAGATTAGCAGAAACCTCGGGGAAATGTACTTCTAATCGCCATTCCGGATGGTCCTGTTTGATGGCTGGTCGGGTGCCGACATGACCGGCGCCAAACAGCGCGGTCGGGTCATAGCCGGCAATTCCCGGCTGGTTCGGATTCTCTGCCTGAACTTTGGCTTGTAAGGATTCAGTTTCACAGAGCACTTCCACGCCATAAATCCCGTTCAGGCAGGGTTTATGCCGGTTCAGACGGACATTAATGGTTGGAAAATCAATGGTCCGGCCAATCTGGTCGCCGTATTGTACCCGGCCAGTAATGCTATACGGGCGCCCCAGCAATTTGGCTGCCAGCGCTAAATTGCCGGCCTGCAAGGTCTGACGGATCCGGGTCGAGCTGACCCGTTCACCATCGGCCAGAATAGTGTTTAAGTTGGTGACCTGAAAGCCGTATTGCTGCAAAAACTCGCTATTGCCCTGACGGTTTTTGCCAAAATGGAAGTCATCACCCAGCACCAGACTGTGGGCATTGAGTTTATATTTGAGTATGTCGGCAAAGGCTTCGGCGCTTAAGCTGCGGAAATAATTATCAAATTTGGCGACTGCAATATAGTCTACACCCAGCTCGGTTAAGTATTCGACTTTTTCTCTTAAGGAGCTGATGCGTGGCGGCGCTTCATAGCCTTTAAAAAATTCCAGCGGCTGTGGCTCGAAAATCATCACCAGGGTTTTCAGCTGCTGGGCTGCTGCCAGCTGTTTTAGCTGGGCAATCATGGCCTGATGTCCCAAATGCACGCCGTCAAAATTACCGATGGTAACGGCAGTTTTTTCCAGTTGAAAATCAGGCGCTAAAGCATTCAGACGGAGGAGCTGCATGGGCAAAGAATGACGTTATACATTAAGAAAGGCTATATATTGCCATATTCTCACACATTCGTCTTGTTGTTCTGTTTTTATGCAAAATTTTTCTTGCTCATTTTTGACCGGTGCCACAGCACTGGCGGGTTTTTATCAGGAGCGAATGAAAATGGAAACGCGTAGCCAGTACTGAAAAGCTGCATAGATATGAAAAAAAGTGGAGTCGTTGGAAGACCTGTCATTTCAGGGATAGCTTTTATCAAATGGAGCGTAAAACTCTGTCTTTCAGGTCAGAGATATAAGCGACACGACATGAAATGTCGTTTAATTACTAAAAACCAATATTTTAAGCCTGATATGAGCTAATATAAGCCCATGAAAACACTTAAATTACGCATAAAAGACAAACATTGTAAGGTGCTAGACCAATTGGCATCTGAAGTTAATTTTGTCTGGAACTATGTCAATGATTTGTGTTTCAAACACCTACAGCGCAAACAACAATTCTTTTCAGCATACGATATTGCTAAATACACGAAAGGCGCATCAAAGGAATGTAATCTTCATAGCCAAACCATTCAGGCTGTAACAGAAGAATTGGTCACTCGCAGAAAACAGTTCAAAAAATCAAAATTGAGATGGCGTGTCAGTAATAAGAAATCAGCAAGAAGATCACTAGGTTGGATACCCTTTAAAAAGGTCGCTATTAAATATGCCGATGGATACGTTCAGTATGGCAAGCATCAATTCAAGCTATGGGATAGTTACGGACTATCGAAATACAGCATTAAAACAGGCTCATTTGTAGAGGATAGTCGAGGACGTTGGTATGTCTGCTTAGTGGTTGATTCACCCAAACAAGACAAACCTACCGCCACAAAAGCCGTGGGTATTGATCTCGGCTTAAAGGATATTGCTACCTGTTCCGATGGCACAGTCATCAGTAATCCCAAGTTCTATCGAAAATACGAGCAAAAGCTCGGTATTGCTCAGAGAGCGAGAAATAAAAAGCGTGTCCGTGCATTACACGCCAAGA